>DAOWNM010000088.1 GCA_030642565.1 Bacteroidota bacterium
CTTTAATGCTTTTCCTGTTTTACCCATTCTCCTCTGTTAGTAAATCCCGCTCGTCGGCAGGTGGATCTCTCTTTACCAGCTGCAGGTACCAGAACAGGCTGTACCCGATCATAATTGTGCTTAGTCCGCTGTACAAAGCCAATCCAATATAGACATTTTCCATGATCACGCCGACCACAAGGCCTCCCAGTCTGGCCACAAGTTTGATACTATCAATGATCATGGCCACCCGCTGCTTCTTATAAAGATCGGGAATAAAGGAGAGGGGCATCACCAGGCTCACCATAAAGATCCATGGTAATATGATCTGGGCGTATCTGCCCGCCTCGATCCACTTATCGCCGAAGATGAATCCAACGATTTCAGGAAAGAAGATCCCCGACAGAATAAAAGGAACCAGCAACACCTGTATTGTACGTTTCAGGAAGAGCATAACTTCTGACCGCATGGAGTTATTGTCATGCTTCTTCTCCACAAACCGCTGGAACATCACCTGGTAAAAAGCATTGGCAACAAGGTTCACCGGTCTGTATAGGATCATATATCCAAACGTATAAAAACCGGCTATACCAGTGGAAAAATAGGAGCTCAGTATAAAGACCGGGAACGCTCCGGAAAGATTGTTAACCAGTCCCTGCCACATATTGTACTTTGGAAAGAGGCTGTACTGCTTCCCCAGCCTCTTCATTTCACTCCATTTGACCCAGCCCACTTTTGATCCATTGTACCGCCAGTGCAGAGCGAAAAAGATCAGGACTCCAACCAACTGTCCGAATATCACCCCGAAGATCAGACCGGCTGCCCCGGCAATCACCAGTCCCAATCCAAGTTTTAACAAAGAATTGCTGATGCTTTGACCAATATTGGCCCCGGCAATCAGCCTGTATCTTTTCTGCCGGTTGGAGTAGTTTCGAAATGAGGTGAACCACCCCACCAGCAGGGTGGAGAGCGGTATAAAATAGAGCCAGCCGGAGATCTGGTCACTGCCCAGCCACCTGCAGATCAAATCATTCATCAGGACCATAACCACCAATAATAACAGACTGACAACCACGCTAATAAGACTCGATAGCCCCAGCAGGTTGACCGCTTCTCTGTCACTTTTGGGAAGCAGGATGGCCAGTTCATACTTGGCTGTGGAGAAGATCACCACAATATTCAGTATGTTCATATACAACCCGAACACCCCAAAATCCTCCTCGGAATAGATGCGGCTGAGAACAATATAAATGATCACTGAAAAGGCCTGCGCCAGAGTGGTTCCTGAGATCAGTGTGGCCACGTTCCTGAAGAACTCGCTGTTCAAGATATTACGAAAGGCCCGTATCATAATCAAAAATAGAGAAAATCATATATATTTGACGCAAATTTGAAGAAGATGAGAGCAATGAGGTCATCCAATCCTGCGATGACAGGTAAAATTTTCGAAAAAGCCGGCACTACACCTGACGGCAGCAGTACTATGACAATCAATGGAACCATCAATAGAATAGGGCTGATGTTGCTCCTGGTTATAGCAGCTGCGGCATATACATGGAACATGGTGATGGGAGCCGATCCGGGCAGGGCAGGAACACTGGCCATGGTTGGAGCAATCGGAGGATTTATCATGGCCCTGATCACCATATTTCGACCAAAATCGTCGGCCATCACCGCACCTGTCTATGCTATCCTGGAGGGACTCTTCCTGGGTGCCATCAGCGCCATTATCAATGCAAAGTATCCCGGGGTGGCTTTCCAGGCTGTGCTGCTGACCATAGGCACACTTTTTACCATGCTGTTTCTATACCGGTCGGGCCACATCCGGGCCACACCCAGGTTCAGACGGGGAGTGATGATGGCCACAGGAGCTGTTTTTTTCGCATACCTGATGAGCTGGATCATGGGACTGCTGGGCATGCAGGTGGGTTTTATACATTCGGCCGGACCACTGGGCATCCTGATCAACCTTGTGATTATTGTGATTGCTGCCCTGAATCTGATCATGGATTTCGATTTCATTGAAAAAGGTTCGCAGATGGGAGCCCCAAAATATATGGAGTGGTACGGGGCATTCGGACTGATGGTCACATTGATCTGGCTCTATATTGAGTTCCTGAGGCTGTTATCCAGGTTCTCAGGCAGAGATTAACAGAAATTCTTAGATTTGTCTTGAAGCAACTGACCAACAAAAGAGATTGAGTAGTTTAGAGAAATACTTTGAACCCTTCAGGGAGAAGATCATCGGGAACGATGCCACTTTTGAATCGCCCTACGGCACCAAAAGGATCCTTTATGGCGACTGGATCGCCAGCGGCAGGCTCTACGAACCCATCGAACAGAAGCTGCAGACACAGTTTGGTCCATATGTTGCCAATACACATACAGAGACCACCTTTACCGGTACCCTGATGACCAAAGCGTATCACCGGTCACATCAACTGATTAAGGAGCATGTAAATGCCGGTCCCAATGATGTGATTATTACTGCCGGGTACGGGATGACCGCCGTCATCAACAAACTGATGCGCATCCTGAGCCTGAAAGGGTGCGGGGGCGGCGATGGTGACTGTGTAAAGAATAGTGAACGGCCGGTTGTGTTTCTCACCCATATGGAACACCATTCCAACCACACCTCCTGGTTTGAAACCATCGCCGATGTGGTGATGATCGAACCCAACGAGCATCTGAGGGTCGACCTGGACGACCTTAAGGCCAAACTGGAGCTTTACAAGGACCGGAAGTTTAAGATTGGTTCGTTTACGGCATGCTCCAATGTGACAGGTGTCCATACACCCTATTACAAGATGGCCAAGCTGATGCATGAGTTTGGAGGAGTTGTATTTATAGATTATGCAGCCAGTGCGCCCTATATGGATATGGATATGCATCCGGACGACCCCATGGAGAAGCTGGATGCCATCTTCTTCTCACCCCATAAGTTCCTGGGCGGACCCGGAGCATCGGGTGTACTGATCTTCGACAAGGCGATGTATACCGCTGAGGTTCCCGACAATCCCGGGGGTGGCACGGTGTACTGGACCAATCCGTGGGGAAAGTACAAGTATGTAGATGATATCGAGGTGAGGGAGGATGGCGGAACTCCTGGATTCCTTCAATCCATTAAAGCAGCCCTGGCTATAAAGTTAAAGATTCAGATGGGTGTGGAGAATATCATGAAACGTGAAGAGGAACTGCTTGAGATAGCGCTACCCGGACTCCGGGAGATTGATGGAATCCAGATCCTGGCTAACAATGTGAACGACCGTTTGGGAGTGATCTCCTTTTATCACCCTGCCATCCATTTCAATCTCTTTGTGAAGTTGTTAAACGACCGGTTTGGTGTGCAGACCAGGGGCGGATGCGCCTGTGCCGGCACATATGGACACTTCCTGCTGGAGGTGACCTATGACCAGTCACTGGAGATCACAGAAAAGATCAATCATGGTGACCTTTCCGAAAAGCCGGGCTGGGTAAGATGGTCCCTGCATCCCACCATGACCGACGAGGAGGTACGCCAGATTTTATATGCCATCCGGGAGGTAACCATTCACCATTCGGAGTGGGCCAAAGAGTATATCTATCTTTCAAAAAAGAACGAATTTATTCATCATAGCCACCAGAACAGCTCACCCGAGGATGAGATCATGAGCGACTGGTTTAACCTGTAATAAACAGCTTCTATTCTTGCATGCAAATTATATCAGTCGATACCAGGCAACATGAAAGGGCCTTCCTGAATTTTCCCAGGAAGTTGTACCGCAATGATCCCAACCATGTGGTTCAGTTCGATAGTGAAATCAGGAATTCCTTCAACCGCCAGATCAATCCTTACTTCAACCATGGCGATGCTATTCGCTGGATTGCATTGAATGACCGGGGTGAAACAGTTGGTCGTATTGCCGCGTTCTATAACACCCACAAGGACAAAGCGGACTACGTCAGGAGTGGAGGGTGTGGCTTTTTTGAATCGATCGACGATCAGCAGGTGGCTTTCCTGCTTTTTGACAGTGCTAAAACGTGGCTGCAAAAAAAAGGCTATGAAGCCATGACCGGCCCCATCAATTTCGGGGAGAACGATACCAACTGGGGCTGCCTGGTCCAGGGATTCGTTCCCCAGGCACTGGGGATGAACTATAACCTTCCCTATTACAAAGAGCTGTTTGAAAGTTATGGTTTTCAGCTCTACTACAGGCAACTGAGTTTTCATCTCGACTTGCAGAAACCGTTCCCGGAACGTTTCTGGAAAATTGCAGAGTGGATCAATCACAGGGAGGGGTATTCATACAAGCACTTCGACCCGAAGCGGGCAGGCCAATTTATAGAAGATACTGCCTCCATCTACAACCAGGCCTGGAGCAAATTCAGGAAGGATTTTACCCCCATAGATCCGGCCTCCCTCTACGATGAATTGAGGAAGATTAAGTCGATCATGGATCCGGAGATGATCTGGTATGCCTACCACAACAATGAACCTATCTCCTTCTATATTTTCCTCCCCGATGCCAACCAGATCTTCAGACACCTCAACGGAAAACTTCACCTGGTGAACAAACTGCGGTTTCTGAACTACAAAAGAAAACATACCATCACCAGGGCCCGGGGAATCGTAGCCGGTGTTATCCCGAAATTTCAGAACTCAGGAGTGGAATCCGGTATTTTTTACCAGTTGAAACAGGTAATGGACCGCAAACCTCAATACAAAGAGTTTGAACTCTCTTGGGTAGGCGACTTCAATCCCAAAATGATCTCAATCTATCTGGCCACTGGTGCCATCCACACCAAAACACACCACACTTACAGGTATCTTTTCGACCGGGAACAACCGTACCAAAGATTTATGGAAAAGGCTGTGGATGAGTCAAAACTTCCCCAAAATATTTTGAAGTTGTAACAAACATTTCTATCTTTGCATTCCGTTTTGAAAATAATAGAGGAGACATGAAAAAAGATATACATCCAAAGAACTACAGACTTGTTGCATTCAGGGACATGTCCAATGGATTCACCTTCGTAACCAAATCAACAGCTTCCTCAAAAGAGACTGTTAAACTGGAGGATGGAATTGAATATCCACTGATCAAACTGGAAATCTCCAGCACCTCACACCCGTTTTATACTGGTAAGATGAAGCTGGTCGATACAGCAGGACGTGTGGATAAGTTCATGAACCGGTACAAGAGCCACCTGGATAAGAAAAATAAATAGCAGGAATTTCTATCCTGATTGAAGTCATCCCTCCTCAGGGATGGCTTTTTTTTTTACTTTTAAATAAAAAAGATGGCGCTGATCCTGTTCGATGATCACTCCTGGGACAACCTCCTGCCCCTTACGTTCACCCGGCCTGCATCAGCACTCAGGGTAGGAATTCTGACCATTGCAGAGAAGTGGGAGCATGATCTGGGGATTAAATCAACCCCCCTCACAAGGGATTACCTGCGGGGCAAGTTCCCCTGCCATGCCGGTGATGACAATCTCTATATCAATGGTACGCTTCTGCCGGAAGCCGGAATTGTCAATACCATCAAAAACCTTCAGGTGAATCAGGCTGCAGTAAAGAAGGGTGTTTTACTGGCTGCCCGGACAGGGGAGAGTAGTGACTCTTTTACCCCTGATGGGTGGATCGGGAAGGGAAAAGAGTATGCAGGTGAACTCTCCCTGGTGGATTACCCCTGGAACATTTTCCGTCTGAACGGCCAGGAGATCAAAGCCGATTTTTTAAGGATCACAAGCGGAAAAAGGGGTGAAAAACTGAGTGAAACAGTGAGGGTTGACCACCCGGAAAACGTCTTTGTGGAGCCGGGTTTTAGCGGTGGATATTTTACGCTGAATGCATCGCGCGGACCGATCTATCTGGGGGCCCATAGCGAAATTATGGAGGGATGTGTCATTCGGGGACCATTTGCCCTCTGCAAGGAAGCAGTGGTAAAAATGGGAGCCAGGATCTACGGGCCCACCACCATCGGACCCTTCAGCAAGGTGGGAGGAGAGATTAACAATTCTGTACTACTGGCAAACTCCAACAAAGCACACGATGGATTCCTGGGTAATGCGGTGATTGGCGAGTGGTGCAACCTGGGAGCTGATACCAACAACTCCAACCTGAAAAACAACTATGCCGAGGTGAAGGTCTGGAACTACCCCTCCGGTACATTTATCAATACAGGGAGTCAGTTTTGCGGACTGATCATGGGCGATCACTCCAAATGCGGGATCAATACCATGTTCAATACGGGCACCGTGGTGGGGGTCTCGGCCAATATCTTCGGTCCCGGATTCCCAAAAACCTTCATACCCTCATTCAGCTGGGGTGGTGCCGGCGGTTTTACCGATTATAAGATGGAGAAAGTAGTGGAGACTGCCAACCTGGTTATGGAACGCAGGGGGATGCAGCTATCACAGGAAGACAGGGCTATACTGGATTATATTTTCCAGCAGAGTAAAAGATTCAGAAAGTGATCTATTTCACCAGCAACTCATCAAAATCCTCGGATAGTTTTATATCCTTCTGCCAGTCGTAGAGGGTAAGACCCCTCAGGTCATAATAGTAATTCCAGTAATTTCTTAAAGCCTCCACAAAACCCCTGCGGGCCACATCCTTCTCCTCCAGGGCCACATTCAGGTCGAGCACATCGATCTTCCCGATCAGGAACCGCTGCTTGGTTACCTCATAGCGAAGATCGGCAATGGTATCTGCCTTTGAGGCAATGACTACCTGGTCGTCCTGCAGGTTGAACTGCATCACCTGGAGGAAAATATTCTCATCAAAATTGATCATGGACTGACTAACATCCATTTTGACCACCTCCTGGGCCGACTGGGCCATGCGGTACTTTCCCTTTCCCAGGCCCCAGTCAAGGATTGGCACCTGGACTCCCACTTCCACGCGCTGCTGCCTGGCCAGGTCCGTATATGAATTACGTATATCCTCATCCACTCCGTTCAGTCCGAATTGCGCAAACAGGTCGCCCCGGATCCCCTTTTGCGATCGGGCCAGGGCCACCGTACGCTCGGCCTCCAGCAGCTGTTGCTCCATACTCAGAATTTCAGGATTATTGGCTTTGGCTTCGGCCAGCGTTCTGCTATAGTCCATATGAATCTCCGGCACCTCATTGGGGAGGATTAACTCCAGGCTCACCCTTTCATTGAATCCCAGGAAAGAGCGAAGCCTCGACTTCCGAAGTTCCAGGTCGATGGTGGCTTCATTGAGGGCTGTCTCCGAATTAAGGCGGCTTAGCTCCATCTGCAGCAGATCGTTCTCTGCTATGGTTCCCAGCTGGTAACGCCCCGTGGCGATCTGGTACAGCGTATCTGTATTGGCCATGTTCTTCTCAGCAATCTCCAGGTTAATCTGGGCCAGTGCCAGGTCAAAGAAATACCTTACAGACTGCTGACTCACACGCTCCATGGTATTGAGATATTGCAGTTTGGCCGCCTCATACTTGATGGGCTCGATCTTCCGGTCCCATTTAAATTCATTGTAACCATTGATGGGTTGAAAGAAACCTATGGTCACCGGATAGGAGAGGTAGTTGGTAGGTGGCTCCTCCCCGAAGTTATCATTTCTCTGCAACTGAGAAGACACAAACACGCGACCACCAGTAAGCCATATATTCTGATTCAGCTGCATATCCAGGGAGGTTCTCATGAAGGAACGTTCTATAAACTCTTCAGTACCATCGGGTTGAATAACACTCTCGGTGGCATTGGTCAGCGAAGGCAATGTGCCCTCCAGTGTCAATCCGGGCCTGTAACTGGCCTGGTGGGACCTGTACTCCCAGTAGCTGCTGCGAAACTGGTGCCTCGACATGAGTGCCATCAATGACTGCTCATGCGCCACTTCGATGACCTCGGGGAGTGTGAGCTTTTTCATTTCTAATTCAGACTGCGACTGCGCAGAGACCTGGATTCCCAGAACCAGGCCCATCCATATTAAAACGTTACGAAACATATTATTCATACCTTAAAGATTCAATGGGATCCCTCTCGGAAGCCTTTTTGGCAGGCGAGTATCCGAAGATAACACCAACAGATGCAGATACTGCAAAAGAGATAAAGACACTGATGGGTGTAACGATGGTGGCGATATCGGCAAACCGGGAGATCAGCCATGAAGCAGTGATTCCTATAATCACTCCTATCAAACCGCCAATCACACTGATCAGCACCGCCTCGGCCAGGAACTGAACTACAATATCCTTCTTCTGGGCTCCAATGGCCAGTCGTGTTCCAATCTCCTTGATGCGCTCCATTACCGAAGCAAACATAATATTCATGATTCCGATACCTCCCACCAGCAGGGAGATGCTGGCGATGGCCCCAAGTACTATATTGAAGATGTCCTTGGTCCGCTGCTCCTGCTTCAAAAGCAATTCCGGAACAGTGATTTCAAAGTCCTTTACACTCTCATGACGCCTGAGCAGCAATCTGGCCAACAGGTCGGTGGAGGGCGCAAGCTCGCTCGATTCATTCACCTGTACAATAATCCTGTCCAGCTGGTTATAGTTGGATTCACTGTCCTGTCCGGAACTGAAACTGGCCATCATTCCACCAAAAAAAATCATTCCTTTACTCGCTTTGATCCTTGATCCGACCAGTGCCCGGTTCTGGTACCTCATCAACATGGTTTTCACTGGCACATAAATGTTGTCGTTCATTACATTGACTCCGATGTTCTCGAACCGGGTCAGACTTACATCGTTCCTCTCAAGCACACCCACCACCTTCAGCCACACTTTATCAAACTTAATATACTTGCCAATGGGATTCTCCTTGCTAAAAAATTTATTCTTGATATTGGCTCCGATCACACAAACCGGAATCCCATTCTCCTCCTGGTAGACATTGAAAAAACTTCCCTCCTGCAGGGGAAGATTAAAGATCTCATAATAGGCATTGGAAACACCCAGCAGTTTAGCGCCGGCCCGTTTTCCATCCTTGAGTACGTAACTGTTCAGCGTGATCTCGGGCGAAGCCCTGTGCACTGTTGGAATCACCTCCTTTATGGCATCCACATCCTCCAGAGTCAGTCCGGGTGAAAACTTTTTCTTCTGCAACTCTCCTCCCGAATCATCACTATTTCCACCATTGGCCGGTTCAACAACGGGAGTCACCATAATATTATTCACCCCCACCATCTTAATCTGCTCGAGGATCTCCTGCTGCGCCCCTTTTCCGATGGCCAGCATGGTGATCACTGCAGCCACACCAAAAATAATACCCAGAGCGGTCAGAATACTTCGCATCTGGTTGGCCATGATCGACTCAATGGCAATGACTATGTCATGCAAATAGCGACCCATTGTTAC
>DAOWNM010000168.1 GCA_030642565.1 Bacteroidota bacterium
CTGAAGCAGAAATGGAGCGTAACAATGGATAAGAGGGATAAAAGCAGGGATAAAGGTTATAACCGGAGGGACTTCATCAACAACGGGGTGAGGCTCGCCCTGGGGGTCTCCGTGGTGGGCACAGCAGCTTTTACCCTGAAGCGCTCTGCCACAGGAAAGGATTATGTGTGGCAGATCGACCCCTTTAAATGTACTCAGTGCGGGCGTTGTGCAACAGATTGTGTGAAGGCAGAATCGGCAGTAAAGTGCGTACATGCCTACGACCTGTGTGGCTATTGTGATCTTTGCGGGGGCTACTTCAAACCGGGGGCCAGGCTGGAAACCGGTGCCGAGAATCAGCTCTGTCCCACTGCAGCCATCCAGCGCAGATTTATTGAAGAGCCCTATTTTGAATATGTCATCGATGAGGAGCTTTGCATCGGTTGTGCCAAATGTGTAAAAGGGTGTGCCGCCTTTGGAAACAGCTCACTGCAACTGCAGATCAGGCATGACCTCTGTCTCAACTGTAACCAGTGCTCCATTGCCTCGGTTTGTCCGTCCGATGCCATCAGCCGGGTACCGGTCAGCGATCCCTATATGATTAGAGGTAGTTTCACCAGTGAGGAGGAGGGCTGATATGATCAAGAGAATTCCCCGCGCTGCACTGGTTCTTATCACATTGATATTGCTGACAGGCAGTTTCCTGCATGCGCAGCAACGTTTCCCTAAACCGGAGTTTGATACGGGTTATATGCAGCCCAGTCCTACTACCCCCGAGCCCAGGGCCATGGCAATGGAGTATTTCGATCTGCTGGTACTGATGGCGGTTCTCTCCCTGGCATCGTGGCTGGCCATTCGAAAACGATCGCGGCGTGGCCTGCTCTGGCTCTCTGTTTTTTCGCTGATCTATTTTGGGTTCTACCGCGATGGATGCATCTGTTCCATCGGGGCCATTCAGAATGTGGCACTCTCCATCTTCGATTCCGGTTATGCCATCTCCATAACGGCACTGCTCTTTTTTATTATGCCGCTACTGTTTGCGCTCTTTTTTGGGCGCGTCTTCTGTGCATCGGCCTGTCCACTTGGAGCCATTCAGGACCTGCTGGTGATTCACCCTATCTCCATCCCCAGCTGGATCAGGAAGACCCTCGGCTTTATCCCGGTGATCTACCTGGCGGTCTCGGTACTGTTTGCAGCTACGGGCAGCGATTTTCTTATCTGCCGGTACGATCCGTTTGTGGGAATCTTCAGGATGGACGGACCGTTCCTGATGATCTTCCTGGGCATCACCTTCCTCTTCCTGGGAATGTTCTATGCCAGGCCCTACTGTCGCATCTTCTGTCCATACGGCGTACTGCTGGGATGGATGTCGAAATTTTCAAAATGGCACATGAGCATCACACCTTCGGAGTGTATCAGGTGCAAACTATGCGAGGACTCCTGTCCCTTCGATGCCATCGAAGTCCCGGTCGAACAGACCTACAGAGCACCTGAGGTTGCACGGAAGAACCTGCGAAGATTTATCCTTTATATCGCTCTGATCCCGGTGCTGACCATAGTGGGTGGATGGATCGGGGCGAAGTCGCACGTTTTTATGAGTCGTATTCATCCCGATGTATACCTGGCCGAGCTGATGATCAGTAATCCCGGGCTAAGAGAAGATGAGGAGAACCTGGATATCCAGGCATTCCTGGAATCGGGCGATACCTTTGAGCAGCTGGTGGATGAGGCTGTGGTTATCCGTGAGAAATTCAGGAAAGGAAGTATGGCCATGGGTGGATTTGTGGGGCTGGTACTGGGTATTACCCTGATGAACCAGGTAGTGTTCCGCCGCAGGGAGGATTACGAGCCACATAAGGGTGACTGTTTCTCATGTGGCAGGTGCATGGACTACTGTCCGGTGGAACATCACAAGTCAAAAGTCGAAAGATAATAGTATGAAAAGAGATATGGATCAGGAACAGAAAACAGGACTGGCCCACCGGGTGGCGCTGATTTCCGGAATCTTCTGCGGAGTGGTGGCCCTGCTGCTGATTCTGAATTTCTGGCACATGAAACAACATGAGCCCCTGGAGAGTAAAACCATCGAGGCGCTGGTAGAACGACTGGCCAGTGAGCCGGGAAATGAGGAGCTGAAGGAGGAGATCCGCAGCTTCGACCTGCTGGCCCGGAAGGCCTATTTTACCAGTCGCTGGCAGGTGAAAACCGGTACCTGGCTGATGCTGATAGGTGGAATTGTACTGGCCGTTTCACTGAAGATCTACACCGATCTGAGGGCCCGGATCGAAGAACCCGGGAAGGTAACCGAAGAGTTGTTGAGGGGGCGGGCCAATGCTCAGTACTGGCTGATGATGGCCGGTGGATTGATCCTGGGATTAGCGCTGGTGGCCGGCTTCCTGACCAATGACTATTTGAAGGAGTACCAGGAGATGGGTGTTGCGGCCGAGTCCGGTCAGGATAAGGGTGAAGTAGAGGTGATTGAACTGTTTCCGGAGCAGGATGCAGGCACTGAGGCAGGCGATAGAGCCGGTGTAACCGGACCAGCCGCTGAAATAAACGGCGTGACCGGCAATGAGGTTGCAACAGACGAGACTTCGGGCGGTGAGACTTCGGGTGGTGAGGCTTCGGGTGGTGAGGCTTCAGTGGTTCAGGTGAAACCATCAACAACTCAGGTCCGCTTTAACAGGGAAGATTTCAAAAAAAACCAGGCTACCTTCCGGGGATATATGGGACAGGGAATTTCGTATCACAAGAATATACCGGAGGCGTGGAACGGTTCCACCGGTGAGAATATCAAATGGAAAGTGGCATTCTCAAAACCCGGATATAACTCACCCGTCATCTGGGGAGATAAAATTTTTATTTCGGGGGGAGATGCCCAATCCAGGGTGGTGACCTGTTACAACCGGCATACCGGACAGCTGTTGTGGGAAAAGGAGGTAACCGGAATCGCAGGATCTCCGGCATCGCCACCCAGGGTAACAGAAGACACAGGACTGGCTGCTCCCACCATGTCGGTGGATGGCAACAGGGTATACGCTATTTTTGCCACGGGCAATGTGGTGGCCTTCGATATGGAGGGTAACCAGGTGTGGGGCCGGAACCTGGGGGTACCTGACAACCATTACGGACACGCATCATCGCTCCAGGTATGGGGTAACAAGGTGCTGGTACAGTACGATACCAATTCAAAGGGGCGTATGCTGGCCCTGAATTCCGCTACTGGCGAGACGATCTGGGATGTGGAACGGCCCGTACATATTTCCTGGGCATCTCCGGCCCTGATCGAGGTGGAAGGAGAGATCCAGGTGGTTACCACTGCAGATCCCTATGTGTCGGGACATGATCTTGAAACAGGCGCCGAACTCTGGAAAGTGGAGGCGATGATGGGAGAGGTAGGGGCCTCTGTTGCCTATGGAGACGGACTGGTATTCGCTACCAACGAGTATGCCCGGCTGGTTGCTGTGGAGCCCAAACCGGACGCGGAGTTTACCTGGGAGGACAATGAGTATCTCGCCGAGGCATCCAGTCCGGTTGCTTATAACGGCCTGCTCTATACAGCCACCAGTTACGGTGTGCTGGTCTGTTACGACACCAAAACCGGAGAGAAGAAATTTGAAAAGGAGTTTAATGAAGGATTCTACTCCTCACCCATGATTGCAGATGGAAAGTTATATATTCTCGATATGGGTGGTGTGACCCATATCCTGAAAGCCGATGGTTCGGGAACCATTATTGCCGAACCGGAGTTGGGTGAAGGAGGATTTGCCGTTCCGGCATTAGCCGACGGAGTGATCTACATCAGGGGGAAGGAGCACCTCTATTGTATAGGGAAATAGGGAAATAGGGAAAGAGTGGAGATTGAGATAAAAGATATTGATGCGATAGTGCAGGAGCTGGGGGGAGCCCAGAATGCTGTGATACCGGTACTGCAGGCCATCCAGGAGCGTTATAACTACCTCCCGGAGGAGGCGCTGCGCAGGGTATGCGAGATTTCAAAGATCACACCGGCGCAGATTGTAGGTGTGGCCAGCTTCTACTCGCAATTCAGGTTCCAGCCGGCGGGAGAGCACATCATCAAGGTGTGTGTGGGAACTGCCTGTCACGTGAAGGGAGCCGGCCATGTATACGACGCCATGAAGCGGGAATTGGGACTGGGCGGGGATGAAGATACCACCGGTTCGGGACAGTACACCATTGAGAAGGTCAACTGCCTGGGATGTTGCACACTGGCTCCGGTGGTGCAGATCGACCAGGTTACCTACGGGCATGTCAATACCTCCCAGGTGAGTACGGTACTGACCGATTTTGAGAGCCAGAAAGGTGGTAAGGGGAAGAAGAAGTATAAATACGCCGATGGCAGCGAGGTGAAGGGAGAGATACGTATCGGACTGGGCTCCTGTTGTGTGGCCAGTGGCAGTGATGAGATCAGGGATGCTGTAAAGGAGACCATCGACCGGAACGGCCTGAATGTAAAATTGAAACATGTAGGTTGTGTGGGCATGTGTCATCAGGTACCCCTGGTGGAGATTGTTCCTGCAAACGGTGAACCCACCCTCTATTCGAAGGTGAAGGCGGCCGATGTGGACCAGATTGTCCAGAAGCACTTTCAGCCTGAAGGGTTTCTGAAAAGAGTCTCCAATAAACTTCTGAATATGGCCGATTCCATCAGGGACGATAGCCGCTGGATGGGAGTGGACCGTTATTCGCTGGATGTGAGGGAGAAGCATGTCTCTCTCTTTTTAGATAAGCAGATCCCCATGGCCACCGAGTTTCGGGGGATCATCAATCCCATCGATGTGGAGGAGTACAAGAGCAGGGATGGATTTAAAGGGTTGGCACGGGTGTTGAAAGAGATGAAACCTGCCGGGGTGATTGAGGAGATCACCGAGAGTGGAATGCGTGGCCGGGGTGGCGGTGGCTTTCCTTCCGGAGACAAATGGAAGATGGTGGCCCAACAGCCGGGCGATACAAAATATATTATCTGCAACGGCGATGAGGGCGATCCGGGCGCCTTTATGGACCGGATGCTGTTGGAGTCGTACCCATACCGAATTATCGAAGGGATGGTGGCTGCAGGTTATGCAGTGGGGGCCACTGAGGGCATTCTCTATATCAGGGCCGAGTATCCCCTGGCGGTGACCCGGATCCTGCAGGCACTGGATATCTGCAGGGAGCAGGGCTACCTTGGAAAAGAAATCATGGGAACCGGATTCGACTTCGATCTGACCGTTTACCAGGGCGCCGGTGCCTTTGTCTGTGGAGAGGAGACTGCATTGATAGAGTCCATCGAAGGGAAGCGTGGATTTCCCAGGATCAGACCACCCTACCCGGCAGTGAAAGGGTTGTGGGGGGCGCCCACGCTGATCAACAATACAGAGACCTTTGCCCAGATCTCCTATATCATGAAAAATGGGGCGGCTGCATTTAACACCGTGGGGACCGAATCTTCGCGGGGCACCAAAGTGTTTGCACTGGCCGGAAAGGTGGCGCGGGGCGGACTCATAGAGGTGCCCATGGGAATGACCATCAGGGAGGTGGTAGAGGAGATCGGTGGCGGTGTGGCCGGTGGCCGTGAGTTTAAGGCGGTGCAGATCGGCGGACCCTCAGGGGGATGTGTTCCGTCGTGGAAGTCCGATACACCCATCGACTTTGAATCACTGAAGGAGGTTGGAGCCATGATGGGGAGCGGGGGACTGGTGGTGCTGGACGATACCGATTGCATGGTCGATATTGCCCGCTATTTCCTGACCTTCACTCAGAATGAGTCGTGTGGGAAATGCAGTTTCGGGCGCATTGGTACCAAGCGGATGCTGGAGATACTGGAGAAGATTACCATGGGGAAGGGAACCGAAAAGGACCTGGAGAACCTGGAACAACTGGCCCACTGGACCAAGAAGGGAAGTTTGTGCGCGCTCTGCGGAACGGCTCCCAATCCCATTCTCTCCACACTGGAGTATTTCAGGGAGGAGTATGAAGCACATATCAGGGGGGAGTGTCCGGCCGGGAAATGCAAGGAGCTGATTAAATACGAGATTACAGATGACTGCATTGGCTGTACCCTCTGTGCACAGGAGTGCCCTGTGGATGCCATCGCATTCAGACCCCATGAGAAGCATGAGGTGGACAACGAATTGTGTATTCAATGTGATGGCTGCAGGCAGGTGTGTCCCGAAAATGCAGTGATAGTTAAATAATGCCTAGGGAAAAAGGGAAATAGTGCCTAGGGAAAAAGGGAAAAAGAGTGGTTAGATTGAAGATAGATAAC
>DAOWNM010000024.1 GCA_030642565.1 Bacteroidota bacterium
AGTGCCTGCAATTCCAGACAGGATCTGAATTCATGGATGCTTTTACACTTGGATTAGAGAACTTTGAACAGCTAAAGGATATTCAGAAAAGGTTACCCGAAGCAAGTATAAGAACCTGAACAATACCGTTATGAATCAACTTACCCTCACCTTTCGGTGAAAGCACTGGACCTTCACCTGGGCGATATGGAGCTTTAGCGGGGGTTTGTTCTATCAGGCACCCAGTGATTTCAGTGCTTCATATACAAGGAATACCGGCCATACCAGTGCTTTTAGAAATCCGAGCACACCCATTCCAAAACTGGAAGCTGCACCTATATAATAAATTGCTGCACCAATCAGGCCTAATCCGTATACTGCACTTGCGGGGGCGTTACTTTGAACATCTTTTGCCATGATAATTGTTTTAAATTCAGGTATAAAGGTGATCTAAATTACTATTTTTAGGATAAATTACTATAAAGAGAAAATTAAATCAGGGAGCGTATATGAATATCTATTTTTGCGGATCGATCCGGGGAGGCCGGGACCTGGCTGAAACCTACGAAAAGATGATTGAGCTGCTTGGGAATTATGGGAAAGTACTTACAGAGCACCTGGGCAGTGACGAAGTGATTGAAAGCAAGGACCGGGTGCTGACCGACAGAGAGATTCACGATCGTGATCTGCAGTGGATCGTAGAGTCGGACATGCTGGTAGCCGAGGTGACGGTTCCCAGCCTGGGGGTTGGTTATGAGATAGGACGGGCCATTGAAATGGGTAAACCGGTACTCTGCCTGTTTCGGTCCGGCAATGAGTACACCCTCTCTGCCATGATTGCCGGAAGCGACAGTGTGGAGATGAAATATTACCAGAGTTTAGAGGAGGTAAAAGATCTGTTTGATGCGTTTTTCAGCGTGCATGCTCCTCATCGTATTTCCTGATCTTCATCAGGGTCGCCTGCTCGGCCTGGTCATACATCTCCCGGATAAAATCGTCACCAAAATTAAATGTCCGCTCTTCAAGGGTCATGGTGTCGAGCCGGTCAAATAGCATTGCTTTGGCCTGCGCAATGTCTCTGCCGTAAATATGATAAGAGTCGGCCTGCCAGTTCATTCTTCCAAGACGAACCTCTTTGCTGCTTCTACGCGCCACTTCATCGGCGATGACCTCACGGTTGAACCGGATAAAACCAAACATATTCATAAAACTGGCACCCCAGGCATCGTTGCTTCTGAAGCGAATGTTGCAGTTTAGCCATTGCACCCCTCTTTCATCTTCCACGATCCTGTACCAGAGCGATTGCAGACAGGGTGGATCATATACCTGCAGATCATGGTTGGGCATCCAGGTAATCATCTGTGCCTGTCTGGTAAATGGCTGGTCCACCAGTTTCTGGATAACATGTTCGATCTGGTCAACCTGGAACCCCATATCTTTTCTGACCATTTTTCCACCTTCGTCCACCCTCTCCTTCCAGGAGCCGTAGCGCTGCAGTCTGCCATGGTAGGTGTATTCCCAGCGGGTATCGTCCGGATCGTTCATGTTTTTAACCCAGTGATCTTTAAAACCCTTCAGCTCCATAACATACTCTTTGAGCTCGTCAATACCTCCCGGAAAGGCCTGGTGAATCATCGGATCGCACTCGGGATTCAGAACGGTGGCATTCAGGGTACAATCGAGGCTTAACGGATCGCCGGGCTTGTCGTATTGAGTTTTGAAGCGAGTCCCCTCTTTATATAGCTTAACGAGTGCAGCCTCATAGGTAACAGCAAGGGATTCACCGGTAACGTGCAGAACGGGTATGTTATTCATATGAGGAGGGGGTGTGTAATTTCTAGCTGTTTTTCAGCCTCATGATTTCGCTGTGGTGGGAGACCACTAGTTTTTCATATTTCTCCCTTGAACTATTCCGGTATTGCTCAAACTCCTTCTGGGTAGAGAGAAGCTCATCCTTTACCTGGCTGGTTACCTGATGTGCACGTCTGAATAGTATCACCATAATGACGGCAAGGGCGGTCATCCCCAGGATAATTAACCACATGACCAAGCTGTAGAGGACTTTATTTAGCTGGATTCCAAAGATGGAAAAGCTGTCTTTGGTCCTGATCGCTTCGTCCTTCTCATTTCTGGTCCTGGACAAATCCGAGTTCAGCGTCTCAATCCGGGAATTCCTCTCCGTTAATTTGCTGTTCAGTTGTTCAATCTCAAACTTTGAAGCATTGAGTGTATCTATCATATTTCCCTTCAGCTTCAAAAAAAGATCCTCGCGAATGGCCCTGAAATTATTGTAAACCCGGGTCTTTTCATGAATAAAATCCAGTTGGGCTTTCAGTAAGGCGGAGTCCAGAACTGCTGTCGCACCGGATTGTGCCTGGATGGAATGAATGTTAGATATAAACAGGCCTGTAAATAGCAGGGCTGCAGCGCAGGTAAAAAAAGTTTTTTTCATAGTTATAGTTTATCAATCCCGATCTCTGTAATATTAACGAATGTATGAAATATATATGATCTTATCCTATAGTCATTCCCCCCAAATAAAATATAAAACCCCGTAAATGAGAGTTTTACGGGGTTAAAAAAAGACCATTTTTCTACAGGTACTTATGATATTCGGGGGGTACATCCAGGTATTTGGTGTATCGTTTGGCGTCCGGTCCAAATGCTTCCACCTTTTTTTCCTGGATTTTGTATGTTAAGTGTTCACCAATAATGTTTGAAATATTGATTTCAACCTCTTTTCCCTCCTCATCGGTCATATGTACTTTGACCAGGTTGAAATTCTCCTCCTTGTTCAGTTTGAAATGGCACACGGGACAATAGAATTTGTATTCCATTCCTTCGCGCAATTCAAAATCAGGATGAGTGGTTTTGGTGTAATTTCCAAGTTCAGTATCAAGGAAAATGAGCCCTCTTTCATTATGGGGCGATTTGGCTGAAAACACAAGTGAATTGCCAATGTTCATCTTGCTTTTACACTCCGGGCATGAATAATTGTTGGACATATCTAGTTGTTTTGTTGATTTATCAGACGAACGATCCGGTCTGCCGAATCTTGCACCAGGGGAGAGAGGTGATCCCCGAATTCAACGCTTTGGGGTTGTATCCCGAGCACGTATGAGGGATATTGGAAGAAATCACTGAGCCTTCCAAGGGAAATATTATGCGTATTAAATGTAATATCTTCCACATTTTCAAGTGCCAGCAGCCGGTAAGTTCCCGGAGTGCTGCCCAGCTCCATACAATCTACAATGACGATCTCACCTGGTTTCATGGAGTTGATTTTACCAATATAGTTTTCAATACTTATTTCGACTGTAAGTGACTTGATATCTGGTCTTTCAATGATCTGTTTGCTGATCATCACTCCGACACCGTCGTCGCGTTTCAGCACATTGCCCACACCGATAAAAAGTAACCGGTTGGCTCGTTCAAGCAATTCCTCCAGTTCAGGCACCTGTTGCTAAATATATTTAATTAGGACAGAACGCATGCAATTGGGACAGATGATATTAAACATATCCTTTCTTTTCAATCCATCTCTGATCTCCAGGTTGGTATCGTCCTTTGGGGCGAGTTGCAGTTTTTCATTGAGCAGGTTAAGGTTAAGGATGGAAGCAAAGGCTTTGGGACCTAATTTGTTATGCATGTACTGGATATGTTCATCGGTAGTAATGATGGCATTACAATTCTTACATACCACCAGATTCTTCTCCTGTTTCTCAATGATTTTGTCCCGTTCAAATACAGCCAGGTCGAATATCTTATCAGAGAGAATAACACCCTTTCCGGTGATGCAGTGCTGCTGACACATCCCGCAAAAAATGCATTTTCCAAAATCCCGTGTGATCACCCTTTTCCCGGTGATTCGGTTATCTTCAATGGTAATGGCCAGGGAGGGACATACATTGGCGCAGGTTTCGCACCCCACACAGTTTTTATCATCCACCTCTGGTTTCCCCCTGAAGTTTTCAAACGGGGTATGGGGTTTACCGGGGAACGAAGAAGTATACGCCGGAGTAACCAGTGATATAATGGCTTCTTTAAGCTCTCTGATTTTTGGATACTTCATTTTACTGCATCTTTATAGTCATCCTTTACACTCTTATCTCCCAGTTTTATGCCGGCATGGTAGGCGCCTCTGACCAGTGCGTGAGCAGCAACGGTAGCACTGAAAAACAACAGAGGAATGGCAATCAGGGCTTTGACACCGATATCGATAAAACCGGAATGGATCAGCACGCCCACAAGGATACTGCATGTTCCCAGTGTGACACATTTGGTGGCAGATTGTAACCTGTTGTATACATCTGGAAGCCTGATTAATCCAATGCAGCCGAACAGGTTAAACAGTACACCTATGGATATGAATATTGTACTTACCATGCTATTCATTAAGTTTTTTACCACTCAGGTATTTGGCGAGGGTAAGGGTTCCAATAAAGCTGAGAATGATCCAGGCGATTGCGATATCCAGGATAAAACTACGGCCGGTCTGTATGGCCAGGATAGCACAGATACCCACAACCAGTATCCCGAAAATATCAAGTCCGACCATCCGGTCGGCAATGGAAGGTCCGCGAATGACCCTGAATAGACAAAAAACTGACAGGGCGATCTGGATGTAAAGAAGGATTTCTAGTATGTCCATTATTCAAAGATCTTTTTAATATATTTTTCAAATTTCCCTGCAATTTTCTGACTGTATACTTCAGGATCTTCCGATCGGACATAGATCCAGTGTACAAAGAGTTCATCATCGATGATATCAACCGAGATGGTTCCCGGTGTCATGGTAATAGAATTGGCCAGCATGGTTCTGGCAAAATCAGATTGCAATCCAAGCTTTATCTTGACAATTCCTGGTTTGATAGGCATGGCTGGATGGAGCACGCGGTAGGCCACATCAAAATTAGCCTTGATGCATTCCCAGGTAAAGATTACCAGGTATACCAGAAGCCAGAAGTAGCGTACCGGTTGTAAAAACTTCACCACTTTTTTGAAAAAATATTTTGCAAACAGCAATGAAGTAACCAGGGCAGCTGCTGCTCCTGCTACCAGGTTGGCCACCGAGAAGTCTAAAGTCAGGAGCAACCAGAAGATAAAAGTCAGTATAAACAGCGCCAGGATTCTCATATTATATTCCTATCATGGTTGGTGAATAGAGTTCGGGTTGCATCAGGACATCGATGGCAGGGCGAAGCACGACCTCGCTCACAGATGGAATCGCCAGAAGGCTCAGTGCAAGACAGAGGGTGGCAAGAACAATCATACTAAAAGACATGGGAAACGGAACCTCCCTGATCTTTTGAATGGCTTTCCCTGCAGGTTTATTGAAGAAGGCATACCGCTGGAATTTTAAGAAATATGCAAGTGTGATGATGCTGACCACTACGGCCAGTGTGGCCAAAAGGTAAAACCTCCCGTTGATGGCAGCTATAATGATAATCAGTTTACTAAAAAACCCATTGAATGGGGGGATCCCTGATATGGACATGGAAGCAATAAATGAGGTGGTGGATGTGACAGGCATGACCTTTGAAAGCCCTCCCATCTCTTTCAGATTGCGGGTATCCAGCCGGTGTTCAAGGGATCCGGCATTCAGGAACAACAGTCCTTTGAACACGGCGTGATTGATCATGTGGTAGATGGCACCGCCGATGGCCAAAACCGCAGCAGGTTCATTATCTCCCTTCAACAGCAGGAGGATACCCATTCCAAATGCCATGACCACGTATCCGATCTGACTGATACTTGAATAGGCCAGCAGTCTTTTCAGATCCCACTGTACGATGGCCAGTAGCGATCCCACAACCATGGAGATGGCTCCCAGGGAGGTCAGGACCAGGGCAATTTCATGACTGAAAACAAACATATTGAAGAAGAGCCGGATCAGCACATAGATTCCTACGGCTTTTATAAGGACACCCGACAGCATGGCTGAAATGGGGGATGGAGCTGAAGAGTGGGCGTCCGGTAGCCAGGCATGGAAAGGGATGATGGCCGCTTTCAGTCCAAACCCGGCGATGAGCAGTACCTGGACAAACAGGTAAAAAGATTGACTGTACCCGGCGTCAAGAACATTTCTGACATCCGCAATATTGAGTGTCTTGGTTTTCCAGTATATCAATCCTATGGCCAGCAGTATCAGCATGGAGGCGAGTCCCCCGAGCACCTGGTATTTAAAGGATGCTTCCAGTTCGGTCTTCCCTATTCCAAATGCCACCAGGGCATAAGAGGAGATCACCGATACCTCCAGGAATACAAAAAGATTGAAGAGGTCACCACTCAATACAACTCCGTTCATTCCTGCAATGATCAGACAGAAGAGGGCAAAGTAGTTGCTCTCAGCCGTGTATTTGGTCATGTAGGAGAGCGAATAGAAGAGCGCAATCAATCCGATAAGGTTGATGATGCAGAGCATCAGTACCGAGAATCCATCCAGAACGAGGTAAATACCTACCGGGAATCCTCCCTCACTGGCCCATCCTCCCATGGCGTAGGTGATGGAGCTCTTTCCCAGACCGGTAAACTCATAGACGGCCATGATCAGCAGAACCAGCAGGGTAATCGGACCCAGGAACCTGTGGAACCCATTTACCAGCTTTCCAAGAAGGATAATCAGGAATGCAGAAATTAGCGGTATGGCGACAAACAGGGGGATCAGTGTGTCCATCTTTTATCCTCTTAGGTTTCTTATTTCACGTATATCGAAGGTCTTATACTTTCGGTAGAGCCGGATGGCAATGGCCATAAGCATAGCTGTGGTAGCCAGGCCGATCACAATAGCAGTGAGCGCCATGGCCTGGGGAAGGGGATCCACATAGATCTGCGCGGACGATCCGGGATCGACGATGGGAGCCAGGCCATTATCGATATATCCGATCAGCACAAGGATCAGGAAAATGCTGAACTCCATGATCGAAAGGGAAATGGCAATCTTGATCAGGTTTCTCCGTGTGATTACCCCGTAAAGGCCCACCAGGAAAAGGACGAAGCAAAGGATATAGACTGTCATTTCGAGCTCTCCTCTTTAAAGATTACCAATGAAAGGAAGATGGTCAGGATGGCCCCGGCCACTTCGATACCAATGAAAATATTATAGAGCGGGATCATCCCCGCACTTAGCAGCTCTCCCGGTTCCCCCTTGGGAAGAAAGTTGAAGAAAAAGACCTTTGCACCAAACAGGAGGGACATCAGTGCCATCACCACCACTATCAGAATGGCAATGCTTTCGGTATTTGATGATCCGGCCACCTCCTTTTTCAGGTTGATGACATTGTTGCCGAATGCCAGGAGGAGCAGGATAAAAGCGCCTGCAATGATGGCACCGCCAGCAAACCCCCCTCCTGGTGTCAGGTGCCCGTGCAGGATAATATAGATTCCATAGAGGAAAACAGGTCCCACCATCAGCTGAGTGACCTTTTTAACAATTGTGGACATTCCTTCCATAACAGATTATTTTTTTCCTTTCATTCTAAGCAGGGTAAGTGCCCCGAGGGCAGCGGTATAGAGGATAACAGCTTCGCCCAGGGTATCGTAGGCCCTGAAGTCGAAGAGAACACCGGTGACCAGGTTGATACTTCCGGTCTTTTCCACAGCACCATATACATATGTTTCAGCCATCCTGAGAGAATGCATACCTAATGGATCAAGGTTCTGAATGGCACCATAGAAAAAATAGAACAGACCTGCAAAAATGATAAATCCGGCAATTGTAGTGAGCAGGGATCTCCGGTCGAAGGAGACCTCCAGCTCTTTGCGTGTACTGTCCAGTACCACAGCGACCATGATCACCAGGGTGATGGTCTCTACCACGATTTGAACAATGGCCAGGTCCGGAGCCTTTAACAAAAGGAAACAGATCACAAGGCCATAGCCCACAAAACCCATGGCTATGACAGCGGACAGAAGATCTTTTGCATGGAGTGCGTAGATCGCTCCGATGATCATAAAGCCAAGAATGATGGAAATTGTTAATTCCATGTTTTGATCAGATTAGGTGATTAGCAGTAGCAAAAGAATCACAAGGCCGGCAAAGACCCACAGTGTATAGTCGTGCAATATCCCGGTGTGAAGGCGGCTGAAAATGCCGCCCAGCCAGGAGATAAGTCGTCCGAAGAGGTCATACAGATCGAACCAGCGATCCTTTGCTCTTCGAAACATGGTATCGAGCCATTTAAACTCCTGAAAGCTTTTATAAAATTCCAGGGTTGAAAAGGAGGTCTCTTCCTGGATTTTTTCTCCCCCGATAAAACTATCGGAAGTTCTGAAATTCTTTATGTTACCCAGGAGGTAAATCACTATACCCAGTGCAATGGATACCAGCACCAGCAAACCTACCGTGGATGATTCCCAGATTCCCGTGTATTCAAATGAACCAGATACCGGCATAAAGAGTTTCGGAACTACCTGGTTACTGGCAAACACCCCGAACCCAATGCAAACCAGTGCAAGTATCAGCATGGGAATCCACATGACCGGGGATGCTTCCCTGGTTTTGGAAGACTCTTTCTGCTGACGTCCAAGGAATATCCCTCCTGTAAATTTGATAAAGCTGGCCAGAGTGAGTGCTGAACCCAATACCGCCAGGCCAAGCCAGACCATCCATAGTTGATTGGAAATGCCGGTTCCGTGACCGAAATCAATGATCCCCTGGTAGATCATCCACTTGGAAGCAAAACCGTTAAATGGTGGAATACCTGAAATGGAGAGGGCAAATACAAGGGTTGCAAAGAAGGTCAGCGGCATGGCCCTGGAGAGACCACCCAGATCTTCCAGATCCTCTTTTCCGGTCTGTTGTTCGATAGCGCCGGCTGCCAGGAAAAGGCCCCCTTTGTAAATGGCGTTGTTAATCATATGAAACAGGCCGGCGGCAATCCCTATCACAGAGCCCAGCCCAAATCCCACAATCATGTATCCTACCTGGGAGACCGCGTGAAAACCGAGCAGTCGCTTGTAGTTATGCTGAACCAGGGCCATCATCACTGCGGTGATGATAGTGATTACACCAATGGTCAGCAGGATGAATCTCATCCAGTCGCCCAGAACAAACAACTGTGTGGTGATCCTGGCAAGGAAATAGATACCCAACAGCTTATCAAGAGAAGCGGGAAGGTAGGCTGAAGAGGTGGCAGGAGCAGTTTCTGAATAATCAGGAACCCAGGTATGAAACGGGAAAGCTCCCGCCTTGGTGAAGCTTCCAATAAGCAGGGAAAGACACGCTATAGATCGCACCAGGTCGCTTGTTGGAAGGGCAATTTCATCCATGTTCAACGTACCGGTGATCCTCCAGATGATGGCAATACCGAGGATCATGATCCCGTCGGAAGCTCCGATAATCACCAGTGTCTTTTTAGCTGCTGCACTACTTTTTTCATCCTTGCCATGGGTTAACATGTAGAGCGAAATACCAAGGATACCCCAGCAAATAAGGAAAAACAAAAGGTTATTGGTAAGTACGGCACCATATGAGAATCCCAGGGTGATCAGGAACCAGGCGTAATAGTTACGCAGGACGGCTGCAGTTCTGTATACGGTGGAATAGATAACAACAAGCAGCGAGAGCAGGCTCATAAACAGTATGATAAGCTTGCTTAATCCATCCAGTGAGAATGAGCAGTATTTTTCATCACCCGCCCGGTAATCCAATGAGAATACTATCTCTTCGGCACCGAAAAGTGAGATGGCCAGATATCCTGTAATGAGGATCACCCCAATGGCGATAATGGCTTTTATCATCCTCAATGCAGATGGCAGCAAGAACAACAGGATTCCAATCAATACGGGCAGAAGGATGATTTGTATGGCTTGGTTCATGATCATTGATTATTCATGTTGAAGCAATTTGTTAGTGATGGATGCAGAGTGACTGATGATCTCTTTTGCATTCATGATCCGATTACCCGACTGCCGGTCAATTGCAACCGCCAACCTTTCAGTGCAGCAGTAACACGGATCCACTGCAGCCAGGGAGATGGTGGCATCGGAGATGCTTTGCCCCACACAAGATTTTTTGAAAGTGGCAATATTGGTGTAACTGGGGGCCCTTATTTTGTGTCTTGCCGGGGAGTTTGATCCATCCGACAGAACAAAATGAAAGACCTCCCCGCGGGGCGCCTCGGTATGCCCTGTTCCAAATCCTTCCGGGATATGTTTAATCTTCACTTCCACATCCCCCTCCTTCTCTTTTTTCAATCCTGACAGGCACTGTTCAATGATAAAGACTGATTCATACATCTCCAGAAGCCGAACTTCTGCTTTGGCAAAAACATCTCCGGCTTTGGCAGTGATCACTTTCCAGTTTACCAGTGGATAGGCAGCGTATGGATCATCGCGCCGCACATCAATATCGACTCCGGAGGCCCTGGCAGTAGGTCCAACGGCCGCGAAATCAAGAATATCCTGCCGGGTAAGCACTCCCACCCCTTTGGTGCGGGCGTGGAACACAGGATCGTCCATAACGGCACCCACCAGCAAATCAGTTTTTTTCTTTACCAGTGAAAGGACCTTTTCAATGGCCGGGATCTTTTGATTCTCGATATCCCTTCGCACACCTCCCACCTTAAACATGGCATAATTGTTCCGGTTCCCGGCAATCATTTCAAACAGGTCAAGGACAGGTTCGCGGTATTTCCAGGCCCACATAAACAGAGTATTGTATCCCAGGAAATGGCCCGCGAGACCCACCCAGAGCAGGTGACTATGGATACGTTCAAGTTCGCCAATTATGGTTCGGATATATTTGGCACGATTGGTGATTTCCACCCCCACGATCTCCTCCACGCTGGTAGCAAATGCAAACGGATGGGAGGTGGAGCAGATTCCGCAGATTCTCTCTACCAGAAAAAACACTTCATCGTAGCTCTTCTGTTCAGCCAGTTTCTCAATACCCCTGTGGTTATAACCCGTCTCCCACTTTACATCTTTAACAATTTCACCGTCGCAGTAAAGCTTGAATAGTTCAGGCTCCTCCTGAAGGGGGTGGTAAGGTCCAATCGGTATCAATGTCTGTTTACTCATGTTTGCACCTCTTCATTTGATTTGAACCTTTTCCGGTATGGATACTCCCCTGTGGCCCAGTTTCCTTCAGATAATAACTGATCCAGGTTGGGGTGATTCAGAAAGTTTATTCCAAACAGTTCGTGCATCTCTCTTTCGATCCAGTTGGTAGATTCAAACATATTGGAAAGGGATTCAATCTCCGGTTTTTTCTGATCCAGAATCACATGCAGGTTCAGGATCAGTCCTGTGCCGTCGTAGCTGTAATGGTAATAGATCTCAAATCCTTTTTTTGTATGGAGTGCTGAAGCAATGATAAATCTGAAACCAAGTTCTCTGAAAAGATGTACGGATATGGGCACCAGTGCAGCCGGATCGATCCGAAGTGTTACCCGTCGTTTACTTCTGGCCTCTGAATCCAGAATCTCTTTTGCGAAGGTCTTTTTTAGTTCGTTTAGGACCATAATGATCAGTTTTTACCAAGAAGTTTTACAATTCCTGCCAGGATCGCTTCGGGTTTGGGGGGACACCCGGGGATATATGCATCCACTGGAATGATATTATCCACCGGACCTGCAAAAGTGTAGCCCTCAGCAAAAATACCCCCCGTACACCCGCAGGCACCAATGGCCACCACAAGCACAGGCTTGGGCGCCTGTTCATAGATTTCTAGCAGACGGGGCTTATCCTTCTTATTGATGGAGCCATTGACCAGCAGTACATCGGCATGCCTGATGCTTCCCACCAGCAGCATACCAAATCGTTCCAGATCATACCTGGGGGTAAGGCAATCCAGGATCTCAATATCACAGTTGTTACAGGAGGCTCCCCCGAAATGGAACAGCCACAACGATTTTTTGAAACAATAGCTTTTAAATCCCACGATTTATATATTTATAAGCCAAAGATTGCCAGTACAATAGCAATAATTGCCAGCAGGTTCATCCAGACAAAGAAGAAGCGAATAGCCTGCTTGATCTTTACTCTTGGGTTGGTGTTTCGTATAAGTGTTAGCAGCAGCACCACAGCAACAAGCTTGAGCACAGCCCAGAGAATATTTATCCCTTCCAGTTTTGTTCCATTCATCAGAATGACCATAATAAATGCCGGAAGGATAAAGAGGAGTATATATTTGGATAGCTTGATCATAGCATAAGGGGTACCGGAGTACTCGATGAAAATGCCGCCAGCTATCTCGGTTTCTGCTTCAGGCATATCAAAGGGGACCATGGCCAGTTTTGCCTGCAGGCAGAAAATGGCCACAATAAAAAGCAATACGCCAGAAAAACTTCCTATAAACGGGACTCCGGTTTGCTGAGCATGGATGATCTGATAGAGGTCTATGCTCTGTCCGGATTTAATGATGATCCCAACCATGACCAGAAGAAAGGTGAGTTCATAACTCAGGATCAGTTTCATCTCCCGGGATGCTCCCACAGCAGCTAGTGGATTTCCAGATGAGAGGGCTCCCATCACATAGGTTAACGAAGGGATGGTTAACAGGTAGAAAATAACGATCAGGTCGCCATGAAATCCAGAGGTGATATTTAACAGTGGAAGAAGGATAAAGACTCCGGCCATGGTTGCACCAAAAACCGCGAATACGGGAGCTGACAGGAAGAGCCCTTTGGCCCCCCTGGCGGGTAAGATGGTCTCTTTTACAAGCAGGAGTTTGAAAAAATCATAAAAGGGCTGCAGGAGGGGAGGCCCTTTGCGAAACTGCACCCTGGCTGTGATCTTGCGATCAAACCAGGAGAGCAGCCCCCCGATCACAGCCATAAACAGGAAACCGGGGTATACAAGAAAATAGAAGAGGTTCGTTCCCATAAAAGTGTGTTTACAATTGATCAGTTTTCCACATGCGTTCCCGCACCAGGATATGTTCATTCAGCTTATAAATATGCTGTTCCGGATCCTCTTCCATATCGACCCTGGTCACAGCTCCTTCGGGTGAGTCCCTGATCCACAGCTCCAGCTCCTTTTCGTTCGAAAGGTCATAATAGTTCTCCTTGTTCCGGTGATATTCGAAAAAATCGGTCATCATAGTGCCAAACGGACAAATCACTACACATGATTTACAGGAGATACAAAGATTGGTAGACCGGGCGATGATTCCCTGGTCATCCTTCTCCAGTGCGTCGGCGGGACAGACTTCAATACAAGGTGCATCTGCACATCTCCTGCAGGTAAATTGGAATACGGCCAGTTCGCGAATACTTCTCAACCCATTGTTTCCCACTGAAGGTTCGCAAACTCCTTCCGGTGGTGATTCATCACAGCTTTTTCCCCGGGGGCTTCTCAATTTTTCCAGATCGATCAGAATCTTTTGTGCCATGTCAGTTCCAGATATGTGGTTGATCTTTGATTTCATCATAGGTAAAGACCGGACCGTCTTTACATACCAGGTACTTGCCCATCATACAGTGTCCGCATTTACCAAGACCACAGGACATATTCTTCTCCATGGAGAGGTATATATCCTGTTCAGGATAACCCATCTCCAGCAGCTTCATGGTTCCGAATTTCATCATAATGGGAGGGCCGCAGACCACCGCTACTGAATTTTTAATGTCCATTCGCACATCATCCAGCAATACTGTAACCACACCCACCCGCTCGGTCCAGTTTTCATCTGCATGGTCCACACTTCGGAGCACTTCGAATTTGGGTGTATCACGCAGTTCCTGGATATAGGGTTTGTAAACACAATCCTCCGGGGTTTTCGAACCATAGCAGAGGGTCACCTTCCTGAGTCTGTCGGAGATTGCAATCAGGTTATAAAGAAGTGAACGGATGGGGGCAAACCCACAACCCCCGCCCAGGATCAACACCTCTTTGTCATAGAACTTCTCCACGGGGTAGCCGCGTCCGAAGGGACCCCTGATCCCCATTAATTGACCCGGCTGCATGGTGTGCATATGGTCGGTCACGTATCCGGTTTTCATCACGGTGACCTCAAGCTGATCTGTTTGAAGGGGAGAGGATGAGGGGGTAAAGGGAGCTTCTCCCATGCCGTCAATGGTGACCTCTATAAATTGTCCGGTTGCAAATGAAAAATCCTGTTGGGGTACCAGGATAAATGTTTTGATCAGAGGTGATTCGTCGATTACTTTGATTAGTTCACACTTCAGAGGTTTGTATAGATTTCCATTTTTTCCCATGGCTGGTTAGTTTGACAACTCCATGAATAATTCATTCTTATTGATCTGACCAATACAGGTCTCTATACAGCGACCGCAACCGGTGCACGCTTTCAATTCGTATTTCAGGGGCTTCCAAACATATTTGCACATGTAGCGGTTCCTGAATCTGTCGGGCAGCGGACCAAGCGCATCCTCACCACCGGCCACACGTTCAAAACCAGGATACTGACATGTATCCAGCTGTCGTATTTTTTCAAATCCGGGCCTGTCAATCAACAAGAAACAGGAACAGGTGGGACAGATGGCACTGCAGGCTCCGCATGATACACAGTCTGATGCGTACTTTATCCAGATCTCATCGCCGGAGGCCTCCACCAGTTTCCCGGTCTCTTCATATCCTGGTAAGCTGTTATTCTGTTTGGATAACAGTTCCTTCACCTCCTTCTGCTTGTTATGAAGGTTCTGTAGAAGGGTCTCTTCCGGAGTAATGGCCACTACCAGCCCCAGCTGCTCTAAAAAGCCCTCTCCCTTTTTGGTATAGAGAGTGAGAATCACCTGCTCCTCAATCAGTGCCAGGGAGATATCCGAATGCCTGTTCCCGAGTGGTTCAATACCATATGCGGTACAATGGCAGTGCTCCTGGATACTCAGACAATCGAATGAGATAATGGTGGTCCGCTCCCGGCGTGCGCCATAGGCAGGATCATCATACTCATTGTCCAGGTATATCTGGTCCAGAAATGCAAGGGCCATTACATCACAGTTGGGTGCACCGATGATGACAACCGGGTTGTTGCCATTGGATCCGGCTGTCACATTCTCCTTGACAGGGAGAAAGAATGTTTTCAGGGGAGTGACCGGTTTGGGTTTGTTGTAAGTGATTTCAGGAATTGTCTCTGTTTCAAGCTTGACATAGTCACAACTGAAATCATTTTTCACCGGGGCAAAAAGATCGAAAGATGATAGAAGTTGATTCAGCCTCTCATCCCATTCATGTTTAGGGATAGCGATCCTGTTCATTTGATGTGAAAATTATAACTATAAAAATATGTGCACATCTAACATAAGTCAAGCTTTGGCCTTGGATAAAATGTTGTGAAAATTATAACAATAAATATAACAACCTGAAAAACAAGTAAATAGTACAGTTTGAAATTTAAATAAATTATTGCAACTTGTGTTGAAATAAATAGTGAAAAAATATTTAATGTGAAAATAAACACAAAATGTCCCCTTAAAAGAAGCCTGAGAAGAAT
>DAOWNM010000335.1 GCA_030642565.1 Bacteroidota bacterium
CCCGGAAAAAGGTACCATCCGGGAAACTTTTTTCATGAATCAACTGAAAAATGCCGGATATGTTGTGGAAATCAGCCCTACACGGAGTGATTTTCTGATTGATCATCAGTATACTTTTGAAGTCGGAGGTAAGAACAAGGACCGAAAGCAGATCAAAAACATAAAGAATAGTTATCTGGCCATTGATAACATTGAATATGGATTTGCAGATACGATTCCTCTCTACCTGTTTGGCTTTATGTATTGAACAACAGACCGGTTGCCTAAAAAGTTATCTGCACATATACCACCAGTCCCAGCAGGATCCAGATGGCCAGTTCGTGTATCCAGGGACTCTTTTTCCGGTGAAAGTAGTTGGAGAGAACAAATGCAACCGGTAAAGCAATAAAGACCAGGCTGGCGGGATCGAACCGGGCAATGAAAATAAAGTAAAGAGTCCCCGCCAGGAACATATAGAACATCACCTGGTAGATATACAGGGCCATTGTTTTCATGGATTGAAACCGGTTCATCATATAGATGCTGGCGATGCCCACCAGTATCAGTATAAAACCATAGAGGATATAGACACTCAAATGATAAGACTCAAGTGACCCTGTAAATGCCATATTTTTGGCCACCAGTGCCCCAAAGCCAGCCCCATTTCCTCTGACTCCCCAGAACCAGGTAAACAGAAACAGTGCAAGTAAAACATAGGCCATTACGGGGTAAAAGAACTCCCGGCAGGTTACAGACCGCATGGTCCACAGACTCACCCAGATCAGGGGAATGAACCAGATCAGTTTCAGACAGAACATGCTGCCCAGCACCAGGACCAGCGAAGCTGTGAATATAGATAGTGTATCCGGTTTTTTGTTTTGCACTTCAAAAAGAATAAAAAAGCAGAAGAGGTAGAAGAGGGAACCTATCAATGCCGGACTCACCTCTCTGGCAACCGGAAGTGCGGCTGTAAAAAGGATAAAAAAGGTGGCCGGCATCAGTGAGCGCTGTTGCAGGAGCTGATCCCGCACCCCGATCCGGATCAGCATGTAACTGATCAGCATCATGATCAGCATGGCCACAAAATGGTTCAGTGCCGGGGTTGTATGGATGGCACCAAAAATCAGGTTGTAGAATGGCATGCCGGAATGGGGCATAAGCTCTGCAGGTCCGGCAGCACTAAAATCATGAATAAAGGATGGAATAAAAATGGCAATCAGGAGCAGGTTGATCCCTACGGTTCCGGCTAACCGGCTATCTTTAAAGAGGCGGAGCAGGATCATAGATCGAACCCGATATCGCTGCGGTTATACTTTCCTTCAAACCGGATCTTTTCGGCACTCTTATAGCAGGTATCCAGCGCCTCTTTTATACTGCTCCCATAGGAACTCACGGCAATCACCCTTCCCCCGCTGGTAACTACTTTATCACCATCAGGCTTGGTGCCGGCATGGAACATCACGCTTCCCTCCACCTGGTCGAGTCCGGTAATCTCCTTCCCTTTTTCATAACTACCCGGGTATCCGCCCGAAACCAGCATCACGGTGGCTACTGTGCGGTTGTCCAGCTCAATCTCCATCTCCGATAACCTCCCTTCGGCAGTGGCTTTCATCAGCTCCACAAAGTCGGTTTTAATCCTGGGCAGCACCACTTCCGATTCCGGATCGCCCAGGCGCACATTGTACTCAATCACGTAGGGATCGCCCCCTTTGTTCATCAATCCGATAAAAATAAATCCTTTATAATCGATTGCCCGGTCTTTCAGTCCCTCAATGGTCGGTTTGACGATGCGCTCCTCCACCTTCTGCAGGAACGCCCTGTCGGCAAACGGTACCGGCGATATGGCACCCATTCCTCCTGTATTAAGCCCGGTATCGCCCTCCCCGATCCGCTTATAGTCCTTAGCCTCGGGCAGAATCACATACCCCTCACCGTCGGTCAGCACGAACACCGAAAGTTCGATTCCCGAGAGGTGCTCCTCCACCACCACTTTCTTTGATGCCTCTCCGAATTTACCTTTAACCATGTTCTCCAGCTCCTGCTGCGCCTCCTCCAGGTTATTGATGATCAGCACCCCTTTCCCTGCAGCCAGTCCGTCCGCTTTCAAAACATAGGGCGCATTTAGTTGGGCCAGGTACTCATTCCCCTCGGACAGTGTATATTCGATAAAAGTGCGGAATTTCCCTGTCGGAATATTGTTCTCCTCCATAAAGATCTTGGCAACATCCTTGCTCCCCTCCAGCCTGGCCCCTGCCTTGGTTGGTCCGATTACCCCTACACCCTGCAGCTCCGGATCCGCCTTGAAGAAATCGGCAATCCCGGCCACCAGCGGTGCCTCAGGTCCCACCACCACCAGGTCGATCCCTCTGTCCAGGACCAGCTTCTTGATCCCCTCAAAATCTTCCACCCCAACGGGAACATTGGTCCCCAGCGCTGCAGTTCCTGCATTTCCAGGAGCAATAAACAGGCTCTCCAGCTGCGGACTCTGGGCCAACTTCCAGGCCAGGGCATGCTCTCTGCCGCCGGCCCCAATGATCAAGATGTTCATGTTTAGAATACTTTTGAGTGGTCAGCAAATAAAGTTACTAGGAATGTTGATTGGTTACAAACAAAATAGTGTTTTTAGGAAGTTAATTCTGAGATTTCGTTTCAGGTTTGGTACCAAGATGTTTTCTTACATGCCAGCTAAGTATAGAGATGAAATAGTCAGCATTAAAAGTCTTTTGATGAGTTAGTTGCC
>DAOWNM010000172.1 GCA_030642565.1 Bacteroidota bacterium
GGAATACAGGGATTTCTTCAAATGCGGACCATAACAGAATGAAAAAATGAAGAGATACAACTCACTTTTCGGCTGCCTGTTTACCGCACTTATGTTCGCTTTCGGCAACAGCGAGGCGCAGCAACCAGCAGCCCCTGTTCACAGGCAGCCTGCATTTGCAGGTACTTTCTATCCTGCTGCAAAGCCGGCGCTTGAATCGCAGCTTCAGAAACTTTTCCAGGCCGCAAAGCCTGCCGATCTTGCAGGGAAGATCCAGACACTGATTGTACCACATGCAGGATATGACTATTCTGGTGTGGTTGCGGCATCTGGCTATAAAACCATTCCGGGCGATACATCCTACAAGAATATCTTTATCATCGCCTCCTCACACCGTGAACAGTTCAACGGTGTCTCGGTCTATTCGGTCGGGAACTATATCACTCCCCTGGGTGAAGCACGGGTCAACCGCGAAATTGCCAACACCCTGATCAGCAGCCATCAAAATATCTTCTATTATGAAAAGGCGCATAACAGGGAGCACAGCATCGAGGTGCAGCTCCCCTTTATCCAGTACCACTTTGAAGAAGTACCACCCATTGTTCCCCTGGTAATGGGCTCCTCCTCCCTGGCCAATGCCAGGGAGCTTGCCGCTGCACTGCTGCCCTACTTTACACCTGAAAACCTCTTTATAATCAGCTCCGATTTTTCCCACTATCCCTCCTATAAAGATGCCATAAGGATCGATAAAATAACCGCTGATGCGATTCTTACAAAAGATCCGGAGCAGTTTTACAATGCACTCCGAAAGAGCAGTGGCAAGTCTATAAAAAACCTCTCCACCCCAAGCTGTGGCTGGAGTTCCATTATGACCATGCTCTATATGGCCGATCAAAGGGAAGATATGGAACTCTCGCCGGTACTCTACCGCAACTCGGGCGATTCTAAAGTGGGCGATAAAGAGCGGGTGGTCGGATACTGGGCCATTGCAGGTCACGAAATATTACCGGAAGATCGTCCCTTTGCACTGAACGGTTACGAGAAGCAGCTGCTGCTTGATATTTCACGATCTACCCTTGAATCTTATATCAACGCAGGAGAGTTGACTGAGATACCCGGAAAAAGCCTAACCTCCACCCTGAGGCATCCTGCAAGTGCATTTGTGAGCCTCTATATGGGTGGAAGACTGAGGGGTTGCATCGGAAATTTTTCGCCCGATAAACCGCTCTTTGCAGTGGTACAGGAGATGACCATAGCAGCTGCCACACATGACAACCGTTTTGCCCCGGTGGAATCGACAGAGTTGTCATATATCTCCATCGAGATATCGATGCTTACACCCTTGCAAAAAATTAACTCCATCGACCAATTTCAGCTGGGCCTTCACGGAATCTACATGACCAAAGATGACCGTTCTGGTACCTACCTGCCACAGGTGGCCGAACAAACAGGCTGGAGTGCTGAGGATCTTTTTGGACACTGTGCCAGGGAAAAAGCAGGCATGGGATGGGATGGCTGGAAAGAAGCCGATCTTTATGTGTACGAGGCAATTACCTTTGGTGAAGAGAAGAAAAAATGATTGAGGGAGCCTATCATCTGATCTTCATCGGGACACTGCTCCTGGTTTCTTATGTGATGAGCCTTTTGATGGTTCATACCCGGCTTATTGCCCGGCAGCAACACAGGAGATTCTGGAACTACCTGCTGTTGCTTTTCTTTTTCTCCACCGCCCTGATGGGCCTGCTCCTGGTTATTAAGGTCAATTATAAGCTGAATATTGCATGGATCGAAGAGGCAATGCAATGGCATGTGGATTCCGGCATCGGATTCTCCCTGGTGGCTCTTTTCCATCTCTCCTGGCACATTCGATACTTCACCAGGAGGCAGGTACAACCATCCGGAGCCACTCCTGACGCTGAGGCCCCCTGGACCCCGTATCTCTCTTTCACTCCCCTGCAGGAAAAAACTTTCTTTTTGTTGTTGGGATATATCAGCATCATGGCCCAGCTGGTACTCCTCAGGGAGTTTATCAAGAGCTTCCATGGCAATGAACTTGTCATTGGCATTTTCCTGGCCATTTGGATGATTCTCACTGCCCTGGGTGCCCGCGCCGGAACCGGTTACCGGGTCAGGATAACCCCTCGTATGCTTTACAGACTCCTGGTTCTGATGGGGGCACTCCCTCTTCTGATCTATCTATTGCTCATCCTGGTAAACAGGCTCTTTTTTCTTCCGGGCTACCAGCCGGGAGTGGTCGATTCAGCCATCTGCATGTTACTCCTTACCGCCTTGTTTACGGGAGTTTCAGGATTTCTTTTTGGTTTTGTATCCAAATCGCAGGGAGTACGCAGATCCGGAACCTCTTATTACCGGCTCGATGCGCTTGGATCACTGGTGGGAGGCATACTTTTCGGGTTGATACTGGTTCACTTTCTTAACAATTTACAACTCCTTTCACTCCTCTTCCTAAGCACCTGCCTGGTTGTGTTAAGGGTATACAAATATCCGGATCGAAATGGTCTGAAGTGGTTCCTGATTCTTGCCGGAGCATTACTGTTTGCACTGACCCTTGTTCCGGAAGCAGGAAACAGTGTGGAGGGACTGAGGTACAGGCAGGAAAAGATCCTACGGTACAAGGATACCCCTTATGGGAACCTGACCTTCACTTCCAGGAACGAACAGGTGACCGGCTACCTCGACGGAAACCCGGTGCTCAGCTCTGCCGACCTGACTGTTGCCGAGGAGTCCGTTCATTTCCCGGCCCTTCAGCACCCCCAACCAAAATCGATTCTTCTGTTGGGCGGCGGTTTGTCGGGTAATATTGCTGAAGCAGCCAAATACAAACCGGAACGAATCGATTATTGTGAAGCAGATCCATGGATATTTCGCCTGGGGCAAATCTATTTTTCGGAGAACCTCCCCGGGGAGCTGCATTTTATTCCGAAAGATGGGCGCAGCTGGCTAATGAAGTCTGGCGACCTGCAGTATGATGTTGTTGTTTCAACGGCCGGCGATCCGGTCACTATCGGCTGGAACCGTTACTTCACTGTGGAGTTTTACCGGCAGGTCAGCCGGCATCTCTCACCAGGCGGGGTCTTTTGCATGAAGTTGAGTACAGGCGGAAACTATATAAACACTCCGGGAACCCGTTTACTAAGCATCAATTACTACACCCTGAAACAGGTGTTTCCCCATGTGCTCATTGTACCTGGAAGTTCCACCTATTTCCTGGCTTCGGACACTCCCCTCTCCCTAGACTTTCCTGCCCTGCTACAACATCATCAGATCCAGACCACCTATGTGCATCCCGACTACCTGGATGCGAACCATATCCTGTTCGACAGCGAACAGCTGACCGAACGTATATTGAAAGAGAAACCAATAATCAACAGCGACCTCCGGCCCAGCCTGTTTTTCACCAGCCTCACCGAACTTGAATCCCGCATGGGCCAGCACATTATGGGAATAACGGGGATTATCTCTGCTGTATTATTCCTGCTGCTATGGCTGATTTATCCCCCTGTAAAATCGGCCATGTATATCACCGGTTTTACCGGGGCCGGTATACAGATGCTGCTGATAATAGTGATGCAGTCGTTTTATGGATTTGCATACATGGTGGCTCCCATGATGATCACACTGTTTATGGGCGGTATTGTAACCGGAACAATGTTATGGAAAAGAGTGTGGCACACACCTTCACTGACCAAACTGACCAGTCTGACAGGACTCATGGCCCTGGTATCTGTATGCGGATTCCTGTTGTTGAAGATCGAAGCACTCTTCAATACAGGGCTTACCGGACAGTTGATACTGGGAGTGCTCAATTTTATTCCCGGAATGGTGGTGGGGGCCCTGTTTGCCATTGCTGTAAATCTCAATGGGAACAGCGGCCAATACAGCGCGGGAAACCTCTACAGTGCTGACCTGACCGGTGCCGCACTGGGAACCTTTATGCCGGTGGTGTTCCTGCTCCCCTTGATTGGTGTGATGAATACCTTTATATTGTTCTCTGGAATCAATGTGACCACCGCGCTCTGGCTATTGGTACGTGGTCATGAAAAAAGGATGAATGGATAAGCGTACATTTTTAAAAACCGGGTTATGCGGAACCGCATGCACATTGCTCACTCCGGGCAACTTGTTGGCTGAAACTACCAGCAAACCCTGGAAATGGAGCTGTGAAGCGATGTACCAGGTGGAAACGCCCAAGGGAGTACGGTGCCAGATCTGTCCCAATGAATGTACCCTTAAGGAGGGTGAGTTAAGCGACTGCCACAACCGCAGGGTATACCAGGGTAAACTCTATTCCATCGCCTACGGAAACCCCTGCGCGATTCATGTGGATCCCATTGAGAAAAAACCACTCTATCACTATCTGCCAGATACGGATGCATTCTCCATTGCCACTGCCGGTTGTAACCTGGCATGCCTCAATTGTCAGAACTGGACCATCTCCCAGTCATCGCCCGAGGAGACAGAAAACTACGACCTGATGCCCCCTCTGGTTGTGAAACAGGCGCAAAAACAGAACTGTAGAAGCATTGCTTACACTTACTCCGAACCCATTACCTGGTACGAATATGTTTTCGATACTGGTAAGATTGCCCGCGAAGCGGGGATTAGAAATGTACTGATCTCGGCCGGTTATATCTATAGGGACCCCCTGCGGAACCTCTGTAAAGTGATCGATGCAGCCAATATCGACCTAAAATCCATGGACGATGCCATCTATCTGAAACTCAATGCCGGAAAACTTGAGCCGGTGCTCAATACACTTAAAACATTGAAAGATGAAGGGGTCTGGCTGGAGATAACAAATCTGGTGATACCTTCGTGGACCGACGACCTGGATATGATCAGAAGGATGTGTGGCTGGCTGACCCAGAACGGGTTTGTTGATACCCCGCTCCATTTCAGCAGGTTTCACCCACAGTACAAGTTGCAAAGGTTGCCTGCAACACCTCTGAAAACACTTAAAGCAGCAAAAGAGATAGCCCTTTCTGAAGGTTTGAAATTCATCTATATAGGCAATGTTCCAGGAAGCAACGATGCAAATACAGTCTGCCCCAACTGCCAGGAAATCCTGGTGGAGCGCTCAGGTTACACGATCAAAAGCATGAAGATCACGGACGGTGCCTGTCCCTACTGTTCTGAATCCATACCGGGAGTCTGGAATTGAACCCTTCTCTACTAAAAAAGTGACGAAAAGATTACTAACCATTTGCAGTTTGCTGGCCGTGTTTGCCACCCTTTCTGGCCAGGATACCATCACACAGAGAAAACGCGTGAAGTACAATAAACTAACTGATTTTGAGGAATTTGTTCTACTGGAAAAAGGAACAGAAAGAGCGTGGAGCGGTAAATATGTGGACCACAAAGAGCGTGGAGTTTATACCTGTAAACGCTGCAACGCCCCACTCTACCGGTCGGGCGACAAATTCGACAGCCACTGTGGATGGCCCAGTTTTGATGATGAAATCGAAGGGGCCGTAAAAAAGCAGACCGATGCAGACGGCCGGAGGACCGAGATCCTTTGTACCAACTGCGGCGGACACCTTGGACACCTTTTTCTGGGGGAAGGTTATACGGAAAAAAACAGCCGTCACTGTGTGAATTCTGTATCGCTTCATTTCATCCCCGCAAAGTGACAAGGTTGGCAGGCCGCTCAATTTTTACTATATTCGCCCTTCCAAATCTAATTAAACAACCATGGGAAAAGGCGATAATAAAACCCGCAGAGGGAAACTCTTTAGTGGCAGTTACGGTGTACTCAGGCCCCGTAAAAAAAAGCGTGTATTCAGCGTTGTAACCACAACCAAAAAGGCAGCAATCGAACCTGAGAAACCTAAAGCAACCCCAAAACCCAAAGCTGCACCCAAACCCAAAGCAGAACCGGTAGCAGAAGTGGCTAAGCCGGTTGTTGAAGAGGTAAAACCTGTAGCCGAAGAGGTAAAACCTGTAGCCGAAGAGGTAAAACCTGTAGCTGAAGAGGTAAAACCTGTAGCCGAAGAGGTAAAACCTGTAACCGAAGAGGTCAAGCCAGCTCCAGAGGCTAAAAAACCAGCAGCTAAAAAACCTGCTGCAAAAAAGGAACCAGCCAAGAAGGAGCCAGCCAAGAAGGAGCCAGCCAAGAAGGAGCCAGCCAAGAAGGAGCCAGCCAAGAAGGAACCAGCCAAGAAGGAACCAGCCAAGAAGGAGCCAGCCAAGAAGGAACCAGCCAAGAAGGAACCACCCAA
>DAOWNM010000124.1 GCA_030642565.1 Bacteroidota bacterium
ACCAGGACTGCAGCCCCGGTAGATGTTGGAATGAAAACGATTATCAGCTGTGGAGCCGGTTCAGCAGAGGTGTTTGCAAAGGCCGTAGTAAAATAGGTCAGGATTTGCTCTCCGTATGCCCGAAAAACCTTCTCTGGTTGAACAGGATAATGGCAACGGCCACGGAAATGCTTGAATCGGCAATATTAAATACGGGTCTGAAAAAGATAAAACCGGATCCTCCACGAAACCATTCAGGATAGTTACCTCTGATAAGAGGAAAGTAAAACATATCAACCACCTTGCCATGCATCAGCGGGGCATATCCTCCACCTTTGGGGAACAAAGTTGCAGCTTGTATGGGACTGCTGCTACTAAAGAACAATCCGTAAAAAACAGAATCAATAATATTTCCCAAAGCTCCGGCCAACACCATGGATAGCGTGATAATAAGGCCGGTATGTGCTTTGAGACGGATCAGATGTCGCAGGTAAAAACTGATGGCCACTACGGCCAGTACCCGGAAGGAGGTAAGCAGGATCTTCCCAAGGTTTCCCGGCAGGGCCAGCCCGAAGGCCATTCCGTTGTTCTCCACGAAATGGAGAATTCCCCAGCTGCCGAAGAAGGGGATCTGCTGATAGAGCGTCATGTGGGTTTTGACCAGAATCTTCAGGGTCTGGTCTGCCACAAGAATCAGCAGGACAATCATTATGGATTTCCTGGTGACGGACATAGCTGTTTTAGTAGAATCGTAATCGATTATTGTCTCGATTTTGCCTCTATGCTGAGTGTGGCATGGGGTACTGCACGCAAGCGCTCCTTGGTAATCAGTTTACCGGTCTCCCTGCAGATTCCATAAGTTTTGTTTTCGATCCTCACCAAAGCCCCCTGCAGGTGCTGGATAAATTTTGCCTGCCTGGTAGCCAGCCTTCCGGCCTCCTCCTTGGAGAGGGTAGCTGCGCCCTCCTCCAGTACTTTGAAGGTGGGAGAAGTATCCTGGGTATCGTTACTTTCGCTCTGAGTAATAGTGGATTTTAATATCTCATAGTCTTCCTTGGCCTTATCAAGTTTCTGCTGGATAAGCTCTTTGAACTCTACCAGCTCCGCATCTGTATATCTGGTCTTCTCAGCCATGATGGTCTCCTCTTTGGTTTGCCAAATATACAATATTTAAATGATTCCCAACCTTGTTTTATAACCGGGTAACCTGGATATTGATGTAGATATCATCATCAATATCAATGCGTTTGCTTCCATTGTTCTCAACATTGTCCACCAGGGACACATTTTCCGCAAGTGTTTGTGATCCAATATATTTACCATGTATTTCAACGGCATTGTTGATTAGTTCATGCTTCTCGATCAATACCTTAATTTTATCTGTCACATCGAATCCGCTCTCCTTGCGTATGTTCTGTATCCGGTTGATCAACTCGCGGGCCACCCCCTCCTGTCGAAGTTCCTCTGTAATGTTAATATCCAGGGCTACGGTGATGGCTCCTTCGTTGGCCACCAGCCAACCGGGAATATCCTCTGAGATAATCTCCACATCTTCCAGGGTAAGTTGAACCTGCTCTCCGTCAGCCTCAATCTGGTAGGACTGCGCTTTTTCAAAGGCAGCAATCTGTTCCTGATCCAACCCGTTGATGGCCCCGCTTACCTCTTTCATCAGCTTACCGAACCTGGGCCCCAGCGTTTTGAAATTGGGCTTGATCCGCTTAACCAGGATGCCTGCAGTATCGGTAATATATTCAACCTCTTTCACATTAACTTCGTTAAGCACCAGTAGTTTTACAGCCTCCACCTGCTCCTGGAAACCGGGATCGGCGACGGGTAACATCATTTTGTTCAAGGGCTGACGCACCTTGATATTAACCTTCCGGCGCAAACCCAGGATCATGGAAGAGAGCTTCTGCGCTATATCCATCCGTTTTTCAAGGGCAGTATCAATCAAAGCTTCACTGTAATCCGGGAAGGAGCCAAGATGCGCAGATTCTGTTTTGTGGCGACCGGTTATATGGTTCAGGTCATTGAAAAGCTTATCCATATAGAAGGGAGCCACCGGCGCAGCCAGCATGGAGATGGTCTCCAGGCAGGTATAGAGGGTCTGGTAAGCAGCCCGCTTATCGGTATCAAATTCTCCGCCCCAGTATCTTTTTCTGTTCAGGCGCACATACCAGTTGCTCAGGTTTTCGGTCACAAAATCCTGTATCAGTCTGGCTGCCCGGGTTGGTTCATAATTTTCATACTCTGACTTTACCTCTTTAATCAGGGTGTTAAGGAGAGAGATGATCCAGCGATCGATTTCGGGTCGCTCCTTTACCGGCACCTCTCCGGCTTCGTAGGTAAATCCATCCACATTGGCATAGAGTGCGAAGAAAGAGTAAGTATTGTACAGGGTTCCGAAAAACTTTCGCTTCACCTCATCTATGCCCGAGGCATCAAATTTCAGGTTGTCCCACGGTTGTGCATTGGTGATCATATACCACCGCAGGGGATCCGAACCATATTTTTCAATGGCAACAAAGGGATCCACGGCATTACCCAGCCGCTTTGACATTTTATTTCCACTTTTATCAAGCACCAGTCCGTTGGAGATAATGTTTTTAAAAGAGACACTGTCAAACAACATGGTGGCAATGGCATGAAGGGTAAAGAACCACCCGCGTGTCTGGTCGACCCCCTCGGCGATAAAGTCGGCCGGGAAGAGCTGGTCAAAATCCTCTTTGTGTTCGAACGGATAGTGGTATTGTGCATAGGGCATGGAACCGGAATCGAACCATACATCAATCAACACCGGTTCGCGGTACATTTTCTGTCCGGATACACTCACCAGCATCAGGTCATCCACAAAGGGGCGGTGCAGGTCAAAAACATTGTAGTTCTTTTCAGAATTATCTCCTTCGGTGAAGTCGGCCAGTGGATTAGAGGACATAAAACCTGCAGTCACCGATTTCTCAACCTCCTGTTTCAATTCGGCCACCGAACCGATGCATATCTGTTCCTTCTTATCCTCTGTAACCCATATGGGCAGTGGCGTTCCCCAGAACCGTGATCTGGAGAGGTTCCAGTCCACCAGGTTTTCCAGCCATTTACCAAAACGGCCCGTTCCGGTCGATTCGGGTTTCCAGTTGATGGTGTCGTTCAGCTCCATCATCCGCTCCTTTTTGGCTGTAGTGCGCACGAACCAACTGTCGAGCGGATAGTAGAGGACTGGTTTGTCGGTACGCCAGCAATGAGGGTAGTTGTGTATATGCTTTTCGATACGGAACGCTTTGTTCTCCAGCTTTAGCTGCATAGCGATATCCACATCGATTGTGGGATCCTTCTCTGTTTTGTTGTTGTCGTATTCGTTCTTCACAAACTTTCCTTCGAAAGCACTGTAGGTTTCCAGATTGACCCTCTTCTGAACAAAGGTTTCATCCAGCTCCTCTAGTCTGAAAAAACGCCCTTTCCGATCCACCAGAGGCTGAGTATTGCCCTCTTTATCGAGCACTGTAAGGGCTGAAATATCATTGGCCATGGCCACCCTGAAGTCATCTGCCCCAAAGGTGGGGGCCGTATGCACAATTCCGGTACCATCCTCTGTGGTCACAAAGTCGCCCATTAACACTTTGAACGCTTTTCCATCGGGACGTACCCAGTCCAGCAGCTGCTCATATGAGAGTCCCTCCAGTTCGCCACCCTTCAGGGTTTTAACAACCTTATAGGGAACATGCTTATTGCCCGACTCATATTCATCCATGGGCAGTTGGGCATTTTTTTCAGGGAAGTATTGCCCCATTCGTTCTTTTGCCACCACCACTGTAACGGGTATCCCGGTATAAGGATTGAAAGTCCGCACCATTACATACTCAATTTTTGCTCCTACGGAAAGTGCGGTATTGGAAGGGAGGGTCCATGGAGTGGTGGTCCATGCCAGTATATAGAGATCGGTATCGGTGGCCTCAAACAGGGGGGCCGAACGATCGTCCCGAACCACTTTAAACTGTGCCACTACGGTGGTATCCTTAACATCGCGGTAGCAGCCCGGTTGGTTCAACTCATGGGTGCTGAGCCCGGAACCGGCTGCAGGAGAGAAGGGCTGGATGGAGTAACCCTTGTAGAGCAGCTCCTTTTTGTGAAGCTCTTTCAGCAGATACCATACAGTTTCGATGTACTTGTTATCGTAGGTGATATAGGGATCATCCATATTGATCCAGTAGCCCATCGATTCGGTAAGCTCCTCCCACATGCTGGTGTATTTCATTACATCTTTGCGGCAGGCTGCATTGAACTCCTCTATGGAAATTTTTGTCCCAATATCCTCCTTGGTAATATTTTTAGCGCTCTCTACGGCCAGTTCGACGGGCAGACCGTGGGTATCCCAGCCGGCTTTACGCTGCACGTGGAATCCCTGTTGAGTCTTGTAACGGCAAAAAATATCCTTGATGGTACGGGCCATCACATGATGGATACCCGGTTTTCCGTTGGCCGAAGGGGGACCTTCATTGAAGACAAAAGAGGGCTGACCCTTGCTGGTTTCAATAGATTTTTCGAAGATGTTATGCTCTTTCCAGAATGCATTGATCTCCTTGTTAATTTCTGAAAGGTCAAACTTCTTATATTCAGGGAATTTCTTGCTCATCAAATCGCCTCCTTTTGCGGGAAATATTAAAATTGCACAAAGATAGACGAGCAGGATGTATTATGCAAGAGGTCAGGAAAAAACAGTCACCCCTGCTATTCCCTGATAACTTTCACATATTGCGGGGCATCTTTTCCGGTCTGGCGGCTTAATATAAAAAGTCCCGGTGGCAGGGAAGAGAGATCCGCATGATCCTGGTTCCCCTCCAGTTCTAACATCTTTATAACCTGTCCGGCACTGTTGAGGATGGTGAGCCGGGAGGTTTCCGGCACCGGCTCCATATAGAGCATTCCGGTGACAGGATTGGGATATACATGGAAATAGCCCGACCCCTCCCTGTATTCACCGGTTCCAGCAGTAATCTCCGGTTTACGAAGTCTTTTCGTTGTATACACCCGGTACGTTCCGGGTGCCAGGGAGATGGTGCCATGCGGGTCGATTACATCGATACTGTCACCGTCAAAGTAGTTGTACCATATGCCGGTTCTGCTGAATGAAGGATCGACAGATTGATTCAACACATCGAAATTTCCAATAATCCGTACATCCATATCTGCATGATTTATCTCGATTCTTTTGGCTGCACCGGATACAAATAGGTTAAAATCACTGGATTCGAATGCTGGTTCACTGATTTTTAAATCAATGAGGGCAGACCAGACCTGGTATAATTTCCTGCGGTTTCCCACATCGAAATAGTCCCATCGTATAGGCTTGTTACAGACCCGGCAGTCGTAATCGATACTATAGTCATATCCGAGTTCCCCGAATTGCCAGATCATTTTTGGACCGGGAATGGTGAAGAAAAAGGCACCTGCAAGTTCCATTCTTTCAAGCGCAGTATTAAGATCCTGAATATGGTAATCATCAAAAGTATTACCGAATGTCAGGTTTTTATACATCAGGCGCTCTTCATCATGGCTCTCCATATATCCCACCACATGCGGTTCACTCCATCCGCGCTTCTTATAAGAGATCCAGCTGAAATCGGATTTTCCGTTTTCATTGTATCCCATGGTGGCTTCATTGTAATTATAATTTGTGTTTCCCCAGAGCATCATTCCATAGTTGGATAGTTCTTTTTCTTCGTTGTTGTCAGCAAAGTGTTCAAGAATAATATATGTTTCGGGATTTACACTCCATATCTCATTAGCCATTCGTTTCAGGATTGCGATCCGGGCACCATCATAAGCTCCTCCATCTCCCGGAGTATTGGTGAAACCTTTGGTAAAATCAAAACGAAAGCCATCCACTTTGTATTCCTCCAGCCAGAAACTGTTAACCCTGTCAACAAAATCCATTGTCGCCTGGCTTTCATGGTTGAAATCATATCCCCATGAAAAAACCGGGTTTGGTGAATCGACATTGTACCAGGGATTTTCGGCCGTAACTTTATTAGAGGCGTTGTCAAAGTAGAGTTGGACCAGGGGAGACTGGCCATATGAATGGTTTAAAACCAAGTCAGCGATAACGGCAATACCCCTGCCATGACAGGAGTCTATAAAGGCTTTCAGATCGTCGGCCGGACCGTAATATTTATCGGCGGCAAAATAGAACGATGGATTGTACCCCCAGCTTTCATTGCCCTCAAACTCATTAACGGGCATTAGCTCGATGGTGTTGACACCCAGTGTGGCGAAGTAACCAAGGGTATCGGTCAGCGTTTTCCAGTCATGCGCCTGGATAAAATCTCTTAACAGGAGTTCATAAATAACAAGTTCTCCAGGATTAGGTGGAACAAATGTTGTATTCTTCCATTCATAAACAGGTTGCGCGGTTTGAATAATACTTACCGGCGATAAAGCTTTGCCAACCGGAAATGGTTTCAGATCCGGATATGTTTCCTGACTAATCAAATGGTCGCTCCAGGGATCAAGTATCTTTTCCGTGTATGGATCGGCAATGGTAAGAGATCCATCCACCAGGTACTGGTATGCATATTCAACACCAGGTTGCAGGTTGTTGAGGGTAATCCAGAAACGGTCGCCATCGGGAGTTTTTTTCATATACCAGGTTTCTCCGGGAAGCCAGTTTGAGAAATCTCCTATGCTGAACACATACTCTTTTCCCGGAGCATACAATGAAAGAAGAACACTCGTTTCCGACAGATAATTAATTCCGTCAATCATACCCTCCGGTAAAATCTCAACGGTGGGTTCCGGGCGGACAAAATAGTACACGGTGTCACGTGTCTCTTCTGTTTCATTGGCGGCCCAGATTATAATTTCATTTTCACCATATGTATCCCCGGTAAAAGTATGGGTGATGCTGTTATTGATTGTCCCTTTTATAAAGGTTCCGTTGTGATACATTGCAATTGTATCTGCATCGCTGGTAGCTGCAACAATTTCAATTGTATCATTGAGGTCCAGTATCACAACTCTTTCTGCAGGTGAGATTATATTGATCTGGAGGCCTTCTTGATAAATATCTATAAAATAGTCCTGTGTTTGTTTGGTGCCATCCTCGCTGCGGATAACAATGGCAATCTGTGTAATCTCTTTGTCAGGGGAAGCGTCGTAAAAGGTGTACAAATCGGGAGATAACGTAAGATTATAGATGTTAAAACCAATATATTGAAATTCTGGCTGGGTTGAATTGTTTGCCCAGGCACCTATTACATTTTGCCACCTGCTGCCATCGCTGAAGTTCAGACCGGTATGGGCATAAAGCTTTCCGGTATAATCTTCCAGTTCGCCGGGTTCCTGACTTGTATCAAAAATAATAGTAATTGCGTCACTTGCCACCGGGACTTCGGGAGTGGTAGTAAGTACCTGGCCGAAAAGTGATACGGCAGTGCAAAACAATCCTGTAAAAGCAACGGAAAATATCCTCATTGGTCAACCCTTCTTTTAAAAAAATAACCGTAAAGCCGGGATTACCCGGCCTTACGGTTCTGATAATTATATCAGATTATTTATTCTTAATGATTTTTGAAAGAGCTCTCTCACCATTGGCTCCATTCACGGAGATCAGGTAAATTCCCGGGATGAGCTCCTCTGTACTCATGAAATGAGCGTACTCATTGATTCCGGTTTCAGTCATCACCTTCTGACCTGTGATGTTATGTACTTCAATTGACTGAATTTCGAATTCACTGACAATGTTCATCTCGTGATATACCGGATTGGGATAGATC
>DAOWNM010000035.1 GCA_030642565.1 Bacteroidota bacterium
AAGGAGTATCAATCAGGAATAACTTTTGATAAATCTGAAGTTGAAAACTCAATCAAGATTAAAAGAGATGATATGCTTCCTCAATGGAATTATTCACTATTATCATAATGATTGAAAGAACTCCAATTAATTATTGAGCAATGCCTTAATAAAATCCAGGCCATTCATCACTGGCATTTTCAGATCTGAGATAACAACATGGATATCAGGGTTCAGCGCCAGCAGTCTAAGCCCCTCCGCCGCCGATTCAGCGATTATCACCTTGAAATCATTCATAAAGGTGAGCTGAAGCAACTCCAGATTGATGATTTCATCATCAACGTATAAGATCCTGGGTAGCTCCATTTTAAATAGTTAATCTCTACTGTGATGTTCTTCCATGGTCACCACCTGGTATGATTTATCTACTATCAGATCGGCCATCGGTTTCAATGTGGTCACTGCCTGGTGCTCATTTTCCAGTATATTGAGCCGGAAGTCGCTCAGCGCCTCTTTCATCCTGATGATCTGGTTGATTTTTGTCTCATGGTATGTGAGGTCAATAAATACCCTCATATCAATATTTTTGGCCTTAATGGCATAGAGTCCGTCCACAATCAGCAGATCAACCTTGCTGAAATCAGTAATAAGTTTATCAACCTGTTCAGAAATCAGGTCAATGCAGGGAATCATACACTCCTGCGCCTCCTTATAATCCCGAAGGGTTTTCCTGATTTTGACCCAGTCATACTCATTGATCCCAATCTGATCAAACCCTTTGTTCCGACGCCACTCCTCCCTCAACAGGGGTTGGATCTTGTAGTAATTATCGGTATGGATCACCTTCACCCTGATATGGTGATGCTTTAAGCAGGTCCCCAGGGCATGAGCCAACTCAGATTTTCCCGAACCCGATTCACCCGATATTCCTACCACATAGCGGTAACGCTCCTTTTTGGTTTCCCTATCGGCCATTACCTTTTCACAAATGGCCTGGGCAGCCTCCTTGTGCATATCATTGATCAACAGAATATCTCCTAACATCGAATCTGAATTTTTATTTTAGCGTCATTGTAGCTGCCTTCCCATCAGACAGCTTGACCTCTTCTCCGCAAAGATGAAATTTTATATGATCCTTTCCCATGTTTTTTCCGGAGATTTTGACATGTTGACTGGTAATAGAGACTAAAAATATCTTTCCTCTGTACGTAAAGCGGAAATCCAATCCCTTCCAGTGTCCTGGCAATTTCGGATCGAGTGCCGGAACTTCCCTCCTGAGTTCCAGCCCGGCATAACTTGCCATGACATCATAGACCGTACCGGCCATCACACCACAATGGATTCCCTCTCCGGTGGTTCCACCCTGTATATCCACCAGGTCGCTTCTCAACGCATCCATATAGAGCTCCCAGCCGGTGTCAGTCATTCCCATCTCCCAGGCAAGCCTGGCATGTACCAGCCTGCTGAGTGTGGAGCCATGTGAAGTACGTGCAATGTAATAGTCGAAGTTGCGCTTTGCAAAATCCTCCGGCAGACCATAGCCCAATCCATCCAATATACCCTGTACCTCAGCCGTCCCCAGGTTATAGAAACTCATTAGAAAATCGGCCTGCTTAGCCAGTTTGTAGTCATCGGGCGACTTCCCTTCCGATTTAAGAATCCGGTCGAGCCGGTGTATATCACCATATTTCCCGCGGTAATGCTCCCAATCCAATTCATCCAGTCCAAAATAGCCCTTAAACTGCTCAACCACCCCTTCGCCTGAAACATTGAATGCCACTCCATGCATGATTTTTCTCCACAACTCCAGCTCCTCTTCTGATAGTGAAAGATCTTCCATGATCCTATCCTTGTGCCTGACACCTATGGCATTAAGTGTCCTAAAAGCTCTGTCCATTATCCAGCTCACCATGATATTGCTGTATGCGTTGTCGGTCAATCCACCAACACCCGATCCGGGCAGGGTCTCATGAAACTCATCGGGTCCCATCACCTTGTCGAAATGAAACTTCCCATTCTGGTCCGGTGCCGATTTACTTGCCCAGAATTTGCATATATCGATCAACATTTCAGCACCATACTGCTCCATGAAATCCAGGTCGTCCGTGACCTGGTAATAGTTCCAGATGTTGTAGCCAATAGCGAGCGAAATGTGCCTTTGTAATGAACTGTAATCATCCCCCCACTCGCCCGACAGTGGATTCAGATGGATGATCTGTGTCTCTTCCCGTCCATCGCTTCCACTCTGCCACGGGAACATGGCCCCTTTGTATCCATACTCCTTCGCATAACTCCTGGCGGCATCCAGCCTGCGATACCTGTACATCAGCACCGATTTAACCACCTCGGGAAAATGAAGGTTAAACAGAGGCAAAATATAGAGTTCGTCCCAGAAGATATGGCCACGGTACGCCTCCCCGTGCAGTCCGCGTGGCGGAATTCCCGAATCAAGTCCGGCGTGGTGAGGAGAAGCGGAAACCATCATATGAAACAGGTGAAGCCTGACCAGCTTCTGAGCCTCCCTGTCGCCTGAGATAACTATATCCATTCGGTCCCAGAGCTCCTTCCAGCGACCTGCTGAAAGGTTCAATTCTCCTTTGTAACCAGACATCGCCTCCAGGGTGGAACGTGCCTCTTCAAGAGGATCTTCCACACCCGGGTCCCTGGAGGTATAGATCGATACCATCTTTTCAAGAACCACCTCCTGATCCCTGGGGACCTTTATAGAATAGTGGCTCTCGATCCACCTCTCTCCTGAATTGGTTCCACCTTCAGCCTCTCTGTTGATGGAACAGGATGCGCATACTGCAACCAGAATATCCGACTGGGTGGTCTTAACCACCAGTTCTGTCACCTTACCCAATGAGGTTTCGGTTACAGCTTCGAGGTGTTCCTGCTCCAGGGAGTTGTATCTCTCCACTCCGGCATTGCAATGATCACCATGCAGTCCAGATCTTATTTCAATGGTGCCCTCATAATTGAGGGGGGTCACTGCATAACGCAATCCGGCACGATGAGGATCTGCCATACCGGCAAATCTGGACGAAACCACCCGGGTCAATCTGCCCTCCAGATCCTCCAATACCATCTCTTTCCGCAGTTCGCCCGACCGAAGATCCAGTGTTCTTTGAATATCTACGACCTTAAAGGTGGGCTCCGGTTTAAACTCAAACCAGGGACCACTGTTGATGCGAAAGGTGACCGGCAGCCAGTTGGTTACATTCACAAAGTCCTCATTCTCTATATCCCGCTCCCCCACTTTAGAAACCAGCCTGTTAAACAATCCTGTAATATAGGTGCCCGGATAGTTGACCTTATTGGCTCTGCTCTCCTCCAGGGCACCACGGGTGCCAAAATAGCCGTTACCCACAGCCAGGAGCGCCTCCCTGGACCGCTCCTTCTCCTCATTATAATCGTGATACTTCAGTAGCCAGCTATCCTCCTCCATCCCCCTCTCGAACCACTCATTGATCCCTTTCAGTCCTATCTCCCCCAGGTCCTCAACCACAATATCTGCACCACCCGCCTTCAACTCCTTTATATTCTCCTCCCGGGCCAGTCCCAGGGTAAGTCCGAAATTACCCTTATGTCCTGCCTGAACACCCGAAACAGCATCCTCCACCACCACTGCCCGGTGGTACTCAATCCCCAGGTTATCGCAGGCGGTGGTGAATATATCAGGTTCCGGCTTCCCTTGCAGTCCGATCTCGGCCGAGACGACGCCATCTACCCGGGTCTCAAAATAGTGGAGCAATCCCGCTTTCTCCAGTACAGGCTTACAATTCTTGCTCGAAGAGGCAACTCCAATCCGAACCCCGGCTGCCTTCAGCCCCTCTAATATCTCTACCGATGTGTCATAAACCTCAACACCATCCTCCTCAAGCACCTTATTGAACATGATATTCTTCTTGTTCCCAAGTCCGCAGACGCTCTCCATATCCGGATCATCAGAAGGCTCCCCGAACGGTATATCAATGCCCCTCGATTCAAGAAAGGATGCCACCCCGTTGTAGCGCGGCTTACCATCCACATAGGGCAGGTAGTCCCCGGCATGTGTAAACTCCCTGAACGGCTCCCCGAAGCGCTCCTCCCGGCTCTTCATATAGTTATCAAACATCTTTTTCCATGCAAGAGCATGAACAAGGGCTGTTTTGGTGATTACGCCATCCAGATCGAAAATCACTGCATCAAACTTGGGTTGAAATGCCATATTGTGTAATTATATATTTTGTAATGACCATCAAGGTATCTAAATTTATAGAAGCTTTCAAATCACAGGTGCTAAAAATTCTCATATGAAACGTCTCATCCTTGCTTCCAATCTGCTCCCGGTACACATTCATTGGCAAGAAGGCAAGTACCTGATTGAAAAAGCGGAAGAGACAACCATCTCGGGACTTCAGAACTTTTACAGCGCCTTTGAACCGGAATGGGTGGGCCTCACCGGATTTGAGAACCATGAGTTCAACGCCAAAGAGGTCCGTTCCCTGGAAGCCGCATTGAAACCCTTTCACTGTGTTCCAGTATTTCCCCGGCCGCGTGACAGAGACCTGCACCTTCACGGTTTCTCACGCAATACCCTCTGGCCACTGTTTCACTATTTCACCGAGAATGTAATCTACAGCGAAGTCGCATGGAAGGCCTATGTTAAAATCAACCGTCTCTATGCAGAGAAGATCCTGAAGATCATCAAAGACGGGGACATCATCTGGATCCATGATTACCACCTGCTTATGCTTCCCCAGATGATCAGGGAGCAGAGACCGGATCTTTCCATCGGATTGTTCAGCCATGTACCCTTCCCCTCCTTTGAGCTTTTTCGGCTGCTTCCATGGAGGCAGGAGATTATCGAAGGAATGCTTGGTGCCGACCTGATCGGTTTCCAAACCTACGATAATGTGCGGCACTTTATTAGTTCCGTCAGGCGCCTGTTGGGCGTAGATTCGGTCTTCAACAGGATCTCTATTGGCGAACGTACCCTGAAGGTTGATGTCTTCCCCAAGGGGATCAACTACGAACGATTCCGCAACAAGGCCCTTGAGATCCACAGTGACCATCCCAGGCCCTCGGTTATCCAGGAGGAGATGAAGCTGTTTAAAGAGTCGGGGCAGTTGGAGAAACTGATTATCTCCATCGACAAGCTCGACTATACCAAGGGAATTCCTCAACGAATCAGGGCATTTGAACGGTTCCTTCAGACCTATCCCGAGTATCTGGCGCGCGTGAGCATGATCGTGCAGGCCGTTCCGTCGGGAGAGACCAGCGAATCGTTCTTTAACCTAAAAAGCCAGGTGGATGAGCTGGTAGGACGGATCAATGGTAACTATGGTACCATTACCTGGACACCTGTCAGGTATCTGAACCAGACCTTCACCATGGATGAAAGAATCGATCTCTACTCCCTTTCAGATATTGCCCTGATCCTCCCCCTCAGAGACGGGATGAACCTGGTATCTAAAGAGTTTGTGGCCTCACGACATGATGGCACCGGTGTGCTTATTCTGAGTGAACTTGCCGGTGCTTCCAAAGAGCTGCATGAAGCGCTGCTGGTCAATCCCAACGACCTGGATGCCATTGCAGAGGCGATCAGGGAGGCCATAGAGATGCCCGAAGAGGAGCAGATCCGACGGAACAAAGTGATGATGATGCGCCTTCATCGCTATACCGTGGAACGATGGGCAAGCGAGTTTATCAAAAGCCTGGAAGGTATCAAAGAGATCCAGGAATTCACCCTTACGCGAAAAATCAACACCACCCGCATGCAGCAGGTTATTGACAGTTATAAGGAGACCAAAAAGCGGATCCTTTTCCTCGACTATGACGGCACCCTGGCCTGGTTTAAAAAGAATCCGGAGGATGCAAAACCCGATGATAATCTCTATGAAATCCTGAAACGTCTCTCCAGTGATCCCAACAACACCATAGTGATTATCAGTGGCAGGGACAAAGAGACCCTTAGCCGCTGGTTCGGTCCGGAGTGGAACATCCATTTTGTGGCCGAACACGGAGTCTGGTTCAGGGAACCCTGCGGCGAATGGCACATGATGGAACAGATCAATAATGACTGGAGGGAGTCGGTGGAACCGCTGCTCGAATACTATGTGGACCAGACTCCCCGGTCGTTTATCGAGTACAAAAACTTCTCGCTGGTGTGGCACTACCGTAAATCTGACCCCGATCTTGGAATGCAGCGCGCCTGGGAGCTCAAGGATGAACTGCGGACCTTGACCTCCAACCTGAACCTGGAAATTATGGATGGCGACAAGGTACTGGAAATCAAGTACTCAGGAATTAATAAAGGGAGAGCTGCTTCCCATAAAATGGGCGATTCAAAGTACGACTTTACTCTGGCAGTGGGTGATGACTGGACCGATGAATTTACTTTTGAGGCCATGCCAGACGATGCCTACACCATTAAGGTGGGGACAAAAACTACCAAAGCATCTTACTATATCGAGAGTGTCGATCTGGTGCGGGAGATGCTCTGCCGTTTCACAAAAGATGATTGCCAATGAGTTCACGAAAAAAGATAGAGTGCTTCATGCATGTGCCCTTCGAAGGACCAGGCATCATCCTGAACTGGATCGGCGAAAGAGGAGACCACCTCCATTACACAAGGTTTTATAATGGGGAGGTGCTACCCGATGCTTCGGCTGTAGATATGCTGATTATCATGGGAGGGCCCATGGATGTATTTGATTTCCACATACACCCCTGGATGGAGGATGAAATTGAGTGGGTAAAGGATTTTATTGCCTCCGGGAAACCGGTCTTTGGGATCTGCCTGGGCGCCCAGATCATCGCCGCTGCCCTGGGCGAAGAGGTTTACCCCGGCCCACACAAGGAGATCGGTTGGCACAACCTGCAGTTCTTCCCCTCTCTGGGCGATTACAAAATCTGCAAAGATCTGCCCATAACCCGCAAAGTATTTCAATGGCACGGCGATACCTTCAATATTCCCGAAGGGGCCACTCGAATCGCCGGTTCGGATGCCTTTCCCAACCAGGGGTTTATACATGGTAATAGTGTGGTGGCCATGCAGTTCCACCTGGAGGTGACCCCGGAATCGGTAAAGGAGCTGGTGAATAACTGCCGGGGTGAACTGGTTGAGGGCATCCATATCCAGTCCGAAAAGGAGATCTTGTCGGAACAGAGTTACTTTGAAACCAACCAGCAGGTACTCTATCAGTTTCTTGATTATCTTTGCAGCTTGCTTCCCTGAATCCCTCAGGCCGGTCCCAAAACGATCAAAGATGAATAGAAGAATTCCTCTCTCCCTGTTTCTGCTATTTGTTATTTCTTACCTCCTGAACGGACAAAACACTCCGGTTAACCGGGCCGATTACAGGCTCCAGGCCATTGAGACCGATCAAACCATTGAGATTGATGGCATCCTGGATGAGCCGATCTGGTCCACAGCAGAAAAAACCAGCCCTTTCTACCGGATCACCCCCATCGATACAGGATATGCGAAAGCACAGACCGAAGTAATGGTGGCCTATGATGATGATTTTATATACATGGGCATTATCTGCTACGATCCCATGCCCGGGAAACGGCCGGCTGAATCGTACCGGAGGGACTGGAGTTTTATGAAGAACGATAACTTTTTTGCCGCCATTGACACTTACAACGATCAAACCAACGGTTTTGCCTTCGGTGTGAACTCTGTTGGAGGTCAATGGGACGGAATGCAGTCCAATGGGGGAAAAGTGGCCAACGAGTGGGATGGGAAATGGTATTCGGCAGTGCAAAATTACGAGGATTCCTGGGTAGCAGAATTTAAGATCCCTTTCCGGACCATCCGTTATAAAGAGGGAGATACCGAATGGGGGATCAACTTCAGCCGGCTCGATCTGAAGACCAATGAAAAATCGGCCTGGGCCCCGGTTCCCAGACAGTTTGCATCTGCTACCCTGGCCTTCACAGGCACCCTGGCCCTGGAGAGCCCTCTGCCCAAATCAGGGGTCAGGTTTTCACTGATCCCATATGTGTCGGGCCAGGCCACCCATGAAAAAGAGGCTGGCGACCCCATCGATTATAAAGGGAGTGCGGGATTGGATGCCAAGGTGATCCTATCCTCCTCCATGAATCTGGATGTAACCATCAACCCCGACTATTCCCAGGTAGAGGTGGACCGGCAGGTAACCAACCTGGACCGGTTCGAACTCTACTTCCCGGAAAAGCGCAAGTTCTTCCTCGAGAACAGCGATCTCTTCGCCAACCTGGGTACCGAGAGCCTGAGACCTTTCTTCTCCAGAAGAATTGGCCTGGACTCCCCGGTCATTGCAGGTGCCAGGCTCAGTGGAAATGCAGGAAAGAACTGGAGAATTGGACTGATGAACATGCAGACTGCAGTAAAAGATATGAACTCGGCCGACAACTTCAGTGTGGCGGTGTTGCAACGAAAGATTCTTAGCCGCTCCAATGTTGGTGTCTTTATGACCAACAAACAGGTCATTGCCACACCTGAAGACACCGCCTACAATGCATATGACTTCAACCGGGTGGCGGGAACAGAATTTAACTTTGCCAGTGCCGATAACAACTGGACAGGTAAGGCCTTTTATCACTATTCCTTTAATCCGGGTGAAGAGGGAAACCGCTTTGCCACCACCGGTAATATCGCATACAACACAGAAACATTTTCTGCCGGATGGAACCAGGCTTACGTGGGCGGGAACTACCTGGCCGAAATGGGATTTGTCAGGCGTACCGGTTATCACCAGTCCAATCCATCGGTGGGCTATAAGTTTTACACCATGACCGACAGGGTAGCTTACCATGGCCCAAAGGTTGAAGCGGATTTCTTCTTTGAACACGATCTCTCCCTCACAGACCGGGAGATAGAGTTGAGTTATTCATTGATGTGGAGGGACCGAAGCTCCATCTCCCTTGGATTGGAAGAGGGCTACCTGAGGCTACTGGAGCCATTTGATCCTACCAATACCGATGGAGCAATGATTCCTGAATGCACAGAATTTAACTGGACCGAAGTCTCCCTCACCTATCTCTCCACCATGAAAAGACTCTTTACATTTATGGTTGAAGGACGATACGGCGGCTTTTTTGGTGGTACCCGGGCAAGCTTTGAAGTCGAAATGAACTACCGGGTTCAGCCCTACGGAAGTCTCTCACTTGTCACCTCATACAACAGGGTGCTGCTGCCCGAACCCTATACCAGCATGGACCTGGTACTGGTGGGACCAAAGCTCGATATCACCTTTACCGAAACGCTGTTTTTCACCACCTTTGTGCAGTACAACAACCAGATCGATAATGTGAATGTAAACATGAGGTTACAGTGGCGATTTGCACCTGTATCGGATCTCTATATTGTCTATACTGAGAATGCCTATCCCAGCGGTCTGACTACCAAGAACCGTGGGATTGCAGTGAAACTCTCCTACTGGTTCAATTAGTGCAGGGGTCTCCTATTGGGAGTTCTCCACTGCCACCAGGTTGTGTTGAGTCCTGAAAAAGATCATATCTATGGCCGGAGAGGCCATGATCGAATCATTTTGGAATTGGTTTGGGAACTATGCAAGATACAGAATCCTGAATTGAGGGTCCATCAGAAACTAATAAGTATTGCAAAATGTATGAAACATATTAATTGAACGTTGATAAAAAAATTTTGTACATCAAAAATTCTTGATGAAATTAGTTTTGAAATTAAGCCAAAAAAAACGAACCTGTCATTTTTTATTCCGTAAAACAACTTATTATGAAAATTTCGAAAACCATATTCGCAATCATTTTAATGTGTTCAATTGTACCTGCATTTTCTCAATCATTTTCAAATTTTATAGTGATTGATGAGATCGCTGAAAATATGACTCAACTCAAATCTGAGTTTAGCGATCAGCCTAATGTATACTGGACTGATGGAACTGCTCTTAATGCGATTGAGCAAATCTCAAATGCTGCTAAGCTGTTACAAATTGAGAATTTACACATCTATGTTCCCACAAAACCAGGAGCCATTGTATTCAGTAGCATTGCAATTACATCTGATAATGTTGGTGACGTGGCTGAACATCTGACTGCATGGAGCAACATTGTAACCAACCAGGTGGTCATACATAGTGAAGTTGTGTTTACAGGAGATGAAGGTAATCTTTTAAAACAACGCCTTGAGGAAATTACCGGCCTGGTTTTTACAACTTCGAACTAAACCATTAAAACAGAATCATGATGAACTCTTCTACCCGCAAAATTAGAATATTCCTGACGCTGCTATTAGTGTCTGTGATGCCACTCACTCATGCATTGCCAACAGAAACTGAATATTTGGGTACAGTTGTACGTTCTGGCTATTATGATGATGGTTACTGGGGAGCATTCCCAATCGGTTTCAGCTTTGATTTTTTTGGAAACACCTATACCGACTTTTATGTTACCTCCAATGGCCTGGTCATGTTTGGTTCAGGTTCCACGCAATATTGGAATCAGAATATTCCCAATTCTACCGGAGCAAATAATTATATTGCCCCATTTTGGGATGATCTCATCATACACAGTACCGGAGATATTATGTATCAAACCATAGGAACTGCACCCAATCGAAAATTAATCATACAGTATAGTAACATGTCATTTTGGAGCTCTTCGATATTGTTTGGCACCATTCAGGTCATACTGTATGAAGGCTCCAACAATATCCAAACCCAATACAGGAGTATCGTTGACTTATCAGCCGACAGGGCAAGCGGAAATTCTGCCACCATTGGTTTAGAGAATATTGATGGTTCAGCAGGAGTGTTGTGCTCCTATAACAGTGCCGGATACATTTATAGTGGAAGAGCAATTCTGTATACTCCTGGTGGAGGAACCTATACTTTTGATGACAATGCGCTTTATGATGGCGTTTTATTGGTTGATGTTATACCCAGATCGGGCACTCCAACCCTGGTAAGTCCAGCTTATGGCTCAACTGTAAGCGACACGGTGACTTTTCAGTGGGAAGCTGCATCCAATGCTTCCAGCTATTATGTTGTTATTTCTCAAAACTCAGACCTGAGCAGTCCCATACATACCTCTGCTGATCTTACTGATTTATACTACGACTATATATTATCACCAGACCAAACCTACTATTGGTCCTGCTATTCAAAGAACTCAGCAGGGATCGTATCATGGTCCGAAATCTGGAGATTCCAAACAAGCTCAACACCGCCACTATTCGCGGTTCCCCAGACGATGTATTTAGAACAGGGGGACCTTCGAACATTAACTTTGTTGTTTACCGGAGGCGATGCCGGATCAAAAACTGCTACAGTTACCTCCCTGCCTGGTGAGGGCGTTTTGTATCAAAACAATGGAGGGATTCCAGGAGCTCAGATAACAACGGTTCCAACTGATGTGACTGATTCTTCTTTTAATCTCATTTATAGTGCAAGTGGTGCCGCAGGAAATGGTGTGGGAAATTTCGATTTTCACTTTTCAGATGTTACAGGAACTTCAGCAGATGAAACTTATACTATCAATGTTTCACCTCCGGGGATCCCCAATTTCCTATTTGCATCCAAAGAGATCGACAGGGTCGAAATTTCCTTTGACAGAGATATGTCCGATCCCACCGGAAAACATCTTGAATTTGCGGTAGAAGACAATGGTGTGAGTGTTACATCCACCTCATGTTCATTAAAAGCCGGTGATCCGACTACTATTGTTGTATATGTCTCTCCAAATCTGGATACAGATCATACCATTGCTGTGGCATATACCAGAGGAACAGTAACTGCTGCATCAACCGGCATATTGGAATCCTTCGATTTTCAACTGGCAGGCAAACTGGCCCAGGTCATCAATTTCAGCGAGTTGACAGATAGAACATACGGCGACGCTGATTATTCACTATCAGCAACAGCATCATCTGGTTTGACAGTCACCTTCAGTTCTTCAAATTCGACTGTGATTTCAGTTACAGGATCAACTGCTTCAGTAAACAATGCAGGTGAAACCTTGATTTATGCATCCCAGGCCGGTAATGCTACTTATTCGTCTGTTACTTTTGAGCGTCATCAACTGGTGAATAAAGCTACAGCTACGGTGACTTTAAGTGATCTTTCTCAGGAATACACGGGTTCAGGAATCGGTGCTACTGTATCGACAATTCCGGCTGGCTTAACTGTAAAAGTAACCTACGATGGGTTACCTGCTCTACCGATCGATTTAGGAACTTATATAGTATTGGCTGAGGTAGAGGAGGCAAACTATAGTGGTACTGCGACTGATAATCTTGTTATTACTGACCTGACACCCCCCGTTCCGGACGTGGTTCCATTACCAGATTTGACCGGAGAATGTTCCGTTACACCCGTTGCTCCAACCGCTACAGATTTTTATTCGGGATCAATTACCGGAACAACTGCAACACCATTTCCAATCACAGCACAAGGGACTACTGTGATCACATGGAGCTATGATGACGGAAATGGAAACATCTCAACGCAGGACCAATCAGTCATTCTTGATGATATTACAGATCCGGTCACACCCACACTGGCCGATGTAACAGGAGAGTGTTCAGCCACCGCTGCTGAACCCACTACTACAGATGCATGTGCAGGAACCATTACCGGCAGCACATCCGATGCGCTGACCTACACCACGCAAGGGACCCATGTGATTACCTGGACCTTCAATGATGGAAACGGAAACAGCATCGAAGTAGCTCACAATGTGGTGATTGATGCTATTCCAGCTCCGGGAGCACCCACTCTGGCCGATGTAACAGGAGAGTGTTCAGCCACAGCCACTCCTCCCACTACCACTGATGCATGTGCAGGAACCATTACCGGTACCACATCCGATGCGCTGACCTACACCATACAAGGGACCCATGTGATTACATGGAACTTTGACGATGGAAACGGAAACAGCATTGATGTGACTCAGAATGTGGTGATTGATGATGTGACTCCACCTGTGACACCAA
>DAOWNM010000202.1 GCA_030642565.1 Bacteroidota bacterium
CGCATGCGTTTATAGTCCCATTCACGTGAATAGGCCGAGGCCCCGCCTATGATCATCTTGGGTCTCTCCTTTTTTGCCACCGCCTCCATGGCGTCATAATCGACCCGCCCGGTCTTCTCATCCAGTCCGTATGATACCGCCCTGTAAAGAATCCCCGAGCTGTTGACCGGAGAACCATGCGACAGGTGACCCCCATGCGACAGGTCGAGACCCATGAAAGTATCGCCAGGTTTCAGTACCGTCATGAACACGGCCATATTGGCCTGCGCACCTGAATGGGGCTGCACATTGGCATACTCGGCACCATAGAGCTGACAGAGCCTTTCAATGGCCAGATCCTCCACCCTGTCAATCACCTCGCACCCCCCGTAATAACGGTGTCCCGAGTAACCTTCGGCATATTTATTGGTCAGGCAGGAGCCCATGGCCTCCATCACCTGGGTGCTGACAAAATTTTCAGATGCGATCAGCTCAATACCCCTTTTCTGGCGATGCTGTTCATGTTCGATCATTGTAAACAGGTCAATATCTCTCTTCATGGTTGTAAGTATTATAAAAATATCTCCAAATTTAATGTTTTGAATCTGTAACCAATGGAATGTTGAAGCGTCTTTTTAAAAAACTGACTCCTTATGCTGCTATGGGTACAGCACGGACCAATCCGGTACTGGCCCTTCGGTATGAATAAGGGTCAGCCCACCAGGATTCCCTGAAGCAGGAAAAATCCTGCGGCAATCAGAGCTCCAATGAAAGGTCCGGCTACCGGTATCCATGCATAGCCCCAATCGCTCCCCCCTTTGTGATTCATTGGGAGAATTGTATGCATCATCCTGGGACCCAAATCTCTCGCAGGATTGATAGCATAACCGGTGGTCCCACCCAGTGAAAGGCCAATGGCTGTAACCAGCAGTGCCACCGGCAGTGCACCCAGTGTACCCAGACCCATTTTCACCTCTTCACCCCCTTCAAGCAAAATAGAAGGATCTGCAATATAGAGGATCACAAAGATCAGCACAAATGTGCCTATCACCTCACTGATAAAGTTATTGACTGGTTTACGGATAGCCGGGGCTGTGGAGAAACATCCCAGCTGTGCGCCTGGATCCTCAGTACGGTTGAAATGGTGTCTGTAGAAAAGCCAGACAGTACCTGCGCCAGCAGCGGCACCTGCCAACTGTGCCAAAATGAAGGGGATCACCTGGCTCCAGGCAAAATTACCGGCTGCCGCCAGTCCCAGTGTTACCGCAGGATTAATATGTGCACCTGATACAGGACCTGCTACTGTAACTCCCACAAATACTCCCAGTCCCCACCCCAGTGAGATGACGATCCAGCCGCTGTTAAAACCTTTGGTGTCAGTCAGCACCACATTGGCCACTACACCATTTCCCAGAAGTATCAGGAGAAATGTCCCTATGAATTCAGCAAAAATTTCGTTCATGATGAAAGTTAATGATTTTTGTTAATGATGAATGAATTACAAGACGGGGTCCTGCCAGGAGCGGCTCCTTGAGACTGCCTTTTCCCACTCCTTTTTCAGGGCATGACGCTTCTCCTGGGAGATATGACTTGAGAAGTTACGATCCATGGCCCACTGCTCCCCGATCTCCTCCACCGATTCCCAGAACCCTGTGGCCAGTCCGGCCAGGTAAGCGGCACCCAGAGCCGTAGTTTCGATGTTCTCGGGGCGGATCACCGGGATTCCGATCAGGTCGGCCTGAAACTGCATCAACAGGTCGTTGACCACAGCACCACCATCCACTTTCAATTCACCGATCTTTATGCCGGCATCACTCTCCATGGCCCCCATCACATCATTCACCTGAAAAGCAATACTCTCCAGGGCCGCCCTGGCAATATGGCCGGCGGTAACACCACGGGTGAGCCCCGCAATCATTCCCCGGGTATACTGGTCCCAGTGAGGGGCTCCCAGCCCGGTAAAGGCTGGCACAAAATAGACCCCGCCATTGTCCTCCACCGATTCGGCCAGTTGCTCTACATCGGCCGACTTCTTAATCAGACCCAGACCATCCCTCAACCACTGGATCACTGCACCTCCTATAAAGATGCTTCCCTCCAGGGCATAGGTTGTTTTACCGTCTAACTGCCATGCAATGGTAGTCACCAGGTTGCTCCCCGAGTGTACAGGCTTCTCCCCGGTGTTGCAGAGTATAAAACAGCCGGTTCCATAGGTGCACTTGACCGATCCCGGCGAGAGGCACATCTGTCCGAAGGTGGCCGCCTGCTGATCCCCTGCAATTCCTGCAATGGGAACGGGTACCGAAAGGATCCCCCTGGTGGTCTCTCCATATACCTCCGATGAAGATTTTACTTCGGGAAGCATGCTTTCAGGTATTCCAAAGAGTTCCAGCAGCTCCTCGTCCCATTTCAATGTTTTGATATTAAACAACATGGTTCGACTGGCATTGGTGACATCGGTCACGTGCACCGTCCCCCCTGTAAGATTCCAGATCAACCATGAATCCACAGTACCCAGTGCCAACCTGCCCTCTGCTGCCATCTCTTTTGCTCCGGATGTATGCTCCAGCATCCACCTCCATTTGGTGGCAGAAAAATAGGCATCGATCACCAGTCCGGTCTTCTCCTGGATCATCTCCTTATGGCCCTTCGCCTTCAACTCATCGCAAAACTCAGAGGTTCTCCGGTCCTGCCACACGATGGCATTGCAGATGGGCTTTCCGCTCTCCCGGTCCCAGATCAGGGCGGTCTCCCGCTGATTGGTGATCCCGATGGCTGCCACATCACCGGCACCAATGCCAGCGTTCCGCAAAGCATCGTGCATTACCCGGTTCTGAGAATTCCAGATATCAATGGGATCGTGCTCCACCCATCCGGGTTGTGGAAAAATCTGTCTGAACTCCTTCTGGGCCACCCCTACCATTTTTCCGGAATGGTCAAAAACAATGGCCCTGGAACTGGTGGTACCCTGATCCAGGGAAAGGACGAATTTATTGGTTAAATTGCTCACGACGTTCGTGTTATTGGTTAGTTATTGTTTAATGAAGCATATGCATGGTTGCCAGCTGTGTAAATGTCTCCACCTGGCCAGTCTCCCAATGCTGATCTTTTCCCAGTTCTGAGGCCATGATGGCAGCCACTTCAGGTGCAATTCGAACAGACTCCTGAGCATCCAGCTGAAGCACTCTGATACGGCGTGCCAGGCAATCCTCAAGGGTACGGGCCATCTCCTCCCTCACTGCCCATACAACCTGGGCTTTTATCAATTGTACACGGTCACTTATGACAGCACCCATTTCAGGATCTTCACCAATCAATTTGTCAATCTGCTCTCGATCACTTCCATACCAGTAGAGCGGATCGGAGTGGTCAACTCTCTCCTTATAGCCATGTATCTTCAGAGTGGGGGTTACCGACTCCCGAACCGGTAGGTCTGCCTGTTTTGCAGCCGAGTCTACCACATCCTCTGCCATCTTTCGGTAGGTGGTCCATTTCCCGCCGGTAAGCGTGATAAGTCCGCCTTTTGAGATGAGGATCTTATGGCCCCTGGATATCTCCTTGGTTTTCTTGCCCTCAGCAGCTGGAGCGGCCAATGGCCTTAGTCCGGTAAAAACTGCCAGAACATCGGAACGGTTGGGTGCCCTTTCCATATAGAGCCTGGCAGTCTCCAGGATATACTCCACCTCAACATCTTCAGCTACCGGTTCAAGTTCAGCGTGTTGTTTCTCCACATCGGTGGTACCCACCACCACCCTGTTATGCCAGGGCACAGCAAACAGAACCCTTCCATCGGAGGTTTTCGGAATCATCAGCGCCTCCCCTCCTTTCAGGAAATCCTGTGCCATCACCAGATGGATGCCCTGACTCGGTTTCACAACATCCCTTGCCTCAGGATTCTCCATTTTCAGTATACTATCCACAAATACACCGGTGGCATTAATCACCGCGGAGGCAGAAATCTGATACTCTTTTCCACTCTCACGGTCCTCAGCCTTCACTCCGGTTACGCTATCACTTTCCAGGCTCAGGCCGGTCACCTTCATATGGTTAATTGCCAGTCCACCCTTCTCAGCAACCGACTGGGCCAGATTTACGGCCAGACGGGCATCATCGAACTGACAATCAAAATAACGGACTCCTCCCCTGAGCTTCCTTGTTTTGAGAGCCGGCAGTGCTTTTTGTACACTCCGTGCAGAGAGCGGAACCGAGCGACCGATTCCCAGCCTTCCTGCCATCAGATCGTAAAGTGTAAGACCAATGGTATAAAAGGGTACGCACCACCAGTTATAGCAGGGAATCACAAAAGCCTGATCTTTTACCAGGTGCGGGGCATTTTTTTTCATCCTTCCACGTTCTTTCAGCGCTTCAAGTACGAGGGAGATATTCCCCTGTGCCAGGTATCGGACTCCTCCATGTACCAGCTTGGTACTGCGGCTGGAAGTCCCTTTGGCAAAATCATCCTGCTCCAGTAAAATAGTCCGGTAACCCCTTGATACCGCCTCCAGTGCAGCTCCCAATCCGGAGGCCCCGCCTCCTATCACAATTATATCGTATTCAGAGCTGGATTGCTCCAGCACTTTAATCATCGAATCTCTATCCATTACAGCTTCAGGAATTTATTCATGAGTTAAAGCTAAAATTACTTTTAATTTCCAACCCTCCCAACTCTTTTTAGTAGTTTTAGAGCTAGCGTACCAACAAAACTTTAACTGCATCAAAATGATCAAAAAGGGGGACACAGACTTGTAACTCTGGTATTTGCCAAAGAAAAAACAGAGGGGGCCATGCAAAAAGCGATGGAGAAGCGCCATACCGCAGTCTGGTTTAAGAACACCCAGGTGGGCGACCAGGAGTTTCTGGCCCCGCTAGTGGAAGAGTCGCTTGAGGTTACAAGAAAAGGAAAGGGTCCTGTGCCGACCCTGCTGATCCACAACCACTCAGATGCGGACTTCCTTCGTGAAAATCTCTCAGATTATACCCTGCATAATTTCGCACCGCTCTTTACCCTGAAGACTCACGAAACCACCACGGTATTGGTCAAAACTCTAGAGAGTCTTGAATCGTTTGAACTGAAATTCAGGGTGCTCAATGCCTTTACTGCTCCGGATAAGCATCCGGAAATAAACCTCATGGTACAATAGAGCATGTAGTTGGACATCCCATTTTTGAGCTGTATCGGAACACACGCGTTGTCACTTTCAGGCCTCCTACCTACCCCATTTTCGGTTTTTTTGCAAGTCACAGGGTCGTGACCTCTTCAC
>DAOWNM010000049.1 GCA_030642565.1 Bacteroidota bacterium
AACCCACGACCTGCTGATTACAAATCAGCTGCTCTGACCAACTGAGCTACATCGGCAATCAAAGAACGTCAACGAAATATACCCTCCAAAATCGGTTCGCAAATGTATGAAAATTTTAAAACTATCACAAAAAAAAAAGTCTCTTTTTAATATGCCATAAAAAAAGCTGCCGGAGCAGCCTTTTTAACAAGTTTATATGGGTTATTTTTTTCTGATTTTCTCCTTTCGTTTCACAAGTTGCTTCCTCAAAGCATCGATAGAGAGGTCGGTGGCCTCCTCAAATGTTTTACACTGTTTTTTCGCAAATACCGACCGCCCTTTCACATCAAGTTTGATCTCTACAAGCTTGTTTTCTCGATCGGACGTATCCTTATCCAGTCTTAGGAAAATCTCTGCACCCAGAATGTCATCAAAAACAGTAGGCAACTTCTTGACTTTGGTGTCAATGAAACTTAACAGTTTCTCATCTGCGTCAAACCGAATCGAATGCATCTTAATATCCATAAGTACCTCCTTCTTTTAAGCCCTTGGGTGGGCCTGGTTATAAATAGACTTTAGTTTCTTATATGTATTATGTGTATATACCTGCGTGGCAGAAAGGTTGGCATGCCCCAGCAGCTCCTTAATGGCATTCAGGTCCGCCCCCCTGTTCAGCATGTGTGTAGCAAATGTGTGCCGGAGCACATGTGGACTCTTCTTATCCAGTGTGGTCACCATGGAGAGATATCTGTTCACGATCCTGTAGACCAGCTTATCGTAAGCCGGTCCTCCCTTCTCAGTAACAATCAGACGATCTGTTGGCTTAAGCGTCACTACTTCTTTGCGTATGATCAGGTAACGCTCCATTGCCACCAATAGCTCCTCATTCAATGGTATGATCCGCTCCTTTCCCCTCTTGCCTGACACCTTCACACTCTTCCCCTCCCTGTTAACAGAACCAGTTGTGAGCCCAATTAGTTCACTACGACGCATGCCGGTCTGGTAGAGCAGATCGAGCACCAAACGGTTTCTGATACCACTAAAATCCTCACCAAAATCAAATTCATCCAGTAGAAGATCCATTTTCCCCTCCTCCACAAAGGCGGGAACCCGCTTGTTTAGTTTGGGTTTTAAAACCCTCTCCATGGGATTGGAGTCAAGCGAACCCTCCTTGATAAGGTATTTACAATATGTACTCAGGGAGGTAAGTTTTCGATGGACCGTTCGTGAACTGTATCCGGAGTCCATTAAAAAAACCACCCATGAACGGATGGTCCTAAAATGCAAATCCATACCCTCATGGTCAGTATCCTGACAGAAAGCATGGAATTGGTTCAAGTCATTTTTATAAGCTTTGACGGTATGCGCGGCATACCTCTTCTCGGCCTGCAGGTATCTCAAAAAATCATCAATCCTGGTCATGGGCAGCATTTAAAAGCCAGCCAAAATCCCTGGATTTAATCTTCCTGCTGCTGCAATTGCTGAATATAGATAGCTTTTAGCTTCTGCTGACGCTTGGTAATGGAAGGTTTTGTGAATGCCTGACGGCTCCTAAGTTCCTTTACTACACCGGTCTTTTCAAACTTCCGCTTGAATTTTTTTAAAGCCCTTTCAATATTCTCACCCTCTTTAATGGGAATTACAATCATTTCAATCAGTTTAAAAATTTCGAGCCGCAAAGTTAGATATTCATATTTTAATATTCAACTAAAACCTGGTAATTTTTTAAGGATTGAAACTGATTACAGCAATAATTATATAATTAATCCAGTAATTTTGACAAATCATTGATTCTCCATATAAATATATGTAAAAAAGAGGTGCGAGGCAATAATTAAACTGAATGGATTATCTGAGAAGCACCGGTATCCCGTTCCAGGCTTATGCCGACAGTATACTTCAGGTGGCCCGGACAGCTTCAAAATTGCTATAGGTCGAGATAAGGCAATACCCTTTGCAGGACAGAGTCCGGAAGAATGGAGTTATCCAGCAGCTCCCGGGGCGATTGAATGATTCCTTTAAAATCCCTGTAATCCACCAGGGCCTTCACATCTTCCAGTTCTAAGTAAGGGTGCCTCAGTAACTCCCTGAAAGAGGCGCTATCCAACTGAATTTTCCGGATGGCACCTGTATCAGCATAAATCTTATCTCTGATCAGACCCAGGGTTTCATCCGGTATACCATAAACCTCCCCCAGCTGCTCCACCCTGAAAAATCCCCCCAGTAAATTTCTGTATTTAATAATACGCCCAGCATAAACAGGTCCGATACCGGGAAGAGGAAGCAGTTGTGCCGAATCGGCCCGGTTGATATCAATGGGTCGAGCAGAATTTTCGGTTTTTCCAGAATAGGTATATGGAGTGGCATAACCTGAATTGCCTGCTCCTTTCCGCCTGATGCTATCGCGCCGGGCCCTCTGAAGAGAGTCGGCACTGGCAAAGGATGCTACGATCGTTCGGGCCTCCTGCTCAAATTTCTCCATACCTTCGGGTTCGCGGTCGGGAAGAAGCTGAACTGTGATCCTGAAAAGCAGGGAGAGAATCAGCAGCAGGGAAAGAAGAATCAGGGCCCGCTGCTCACCACGGGGAAGGAGATAAAACTCTCTGTATAGACGTTTGGACATTTAGGTATTGATGTGACATATTGCCACAAATCACCCAATGGACGGGAAAAGGGTAATGACCTTGCTGTAGACGCCCAGAGCGAAAAGAAATGCAATGGCCAGGGGAGCCACAAATTTCACCAGGAACATGAAAATTTTATGATATCCGATCTTGTATGATCCATCACTGGAAAGCTCCCTAATGGATTTATCCCTTGAAAAGAACCAACCAATAAAGAGCACGATGAAGAATCCTCCCAGAGGAAGCATAAGGTCCGGTGAAGAATTGAAAAAGCCAAAAACATCGGATGAAACTGTACAAAGAATTCCAAGGAATCCAACAGAGATCATCGAGAGGATGGTGGCCTTTTTACGTGACATGTTCAGCTGCTCTGAAAAATAGGCTACAATCACTTCCAGCATTGATATGGTGGATGTGATGGCAGCAAAGCAGAGCAACAGGAAAAACATAAATGCCCAGATGAGCCCGCCCGCCATATTCTGAAAGATTACAGGCAGGGTCTTATAGACCAGTTCAGGGCCCTCAGCCGGATCAATTCCAAAGGCAAATACAGCCGGGAAGATGGCGATCCCGGCAATAATGGCAACAAATGTATCAGCAGCAACCACACTTACAGCTGTACCGGCAAGATTCTCCTTCTTCTTAATATAAGAACCATAAGTGATCAGTGTACCCATCCCAATGGACAGCGAGAAAAAAGCCTGCCCCAGAGCTTCAAGAATAATCCGAAACGGTTCATCTTTGATCTGGGTAAAATCAGGTTTAAACAGGAAAACCAATCCCTCTCTTCCCCCTTCCAGCGTGACAGACCTCACCACCAGGATCAAGAGTAAAATAAGGAATATGGGCATCAGGATCTTGGCCCACTTTTCAATTCCATTCTTCACACCCGAGATAACAATATATCCCGTGAGTAACATCATCACAACAAACCAGATGACAGGCCTCCAGATACCTGAGGTGAATGATTCATAATGGTTGCTGAAAAACTGTGTCAGAGCTGCATTATCCATGGATGCAAACCCAAACTTTTCGGGAAATAATATCCACCTTACAGACTGGATCACATATTCTAATGTCCAGCCTGCAACAACCGTATAGAAAGAAAAGATGATAAAGACTGAGACAACTCCCAGCATACCAACCAGATGCCATTTCTTTCCCGGTGCGATCTTTTTAAATGCACCTACTGGATTTAACTGGGCAGATCGACCGATTACAAATTCGGACATCATCACCGGGATACCAATGGCTGCAACAAAAAGTAGATAGACCAACAAAAAAGCTCCACCCCCATTTTGCCCGACTATATATGGAAACCGCCAGATGTTGCCTAACCCGATGGCAGATCCTGCCAATGCTGCAAGGACCCCAAACTTGCTGCTAAAACTTTCTCTATCTCCGCTCCAGTCCTGCAACATCCTATATTTTAGAGCCTGTCAATGCAGTTCAGATCCTCAAAAGCCACTTTCATGCGCTCGATCAAGGACTTCTCAGATTCCCTGAGCCAGGCCCTGGGATCATAGAACTTCTTATTGGGTTTATCTTCACCATCGGGATTTCCAATCTGTCCCTGAAGGTAGTCGTGGTTCTTTGCTTCAAAAGCACGAACACCATCCCATGTGGCCCACTGGGTATCCGTATCGATGTTCATCTTGATCACACCATAACCGATGGCCTCACGAATCTCCTCCCGGGTTGATCCTGAACCTCCATGGAACACAAAGTAAAGAGGCTTCTTGTCCAGTCCGTACTTCTCTTCAACATGTTTCTGTGAATTATCAAGGATCTTAGGAGTCAGCTTTACATTACCAGGCTTATAAACACCATGTACATTTCCAAAAGAAGCTGCAACGGTGAAGTTAGGGCTCACCTTGGAAAGCTCTTCGTAAGCGTAAGCCACATCTTCAGGCTGTGTATAGAGCAGTGAGTTGTCCATCCCGGTATTATCCACACCATCCTCTTCTCCACCGGTGCAACCCAGTTCAATCTCCAGGGTCATACCCATCTTGCTCATGCGCTCCAGATATTTTTTACAGGTCGCAATATTCTCCTCCAGTGGCTCCTCAGAGAGGTCAAGCATATGGGAGGAGAAAAGAGGTTTCCCATATTTTTCAAAATGTCTTTCACCTGCATCCAGCAAACCATCAATCCAGGGAAGTAATTTTTTTGCAGCATGGTCGGTGTGAAGAATCACAGCAACACCATACTCTTCAGCCATATAGTGCACATGTTTTGCACCACTGACAGCACCGGCTATGGCCGCCTTCTGGTTCTCATTGGAAAGTCCTTTTCCTGCAAAAAAAACCGCTCCGCCATTGGAAAACTGGATCATTACCGGCGAGTTAACCACTTTGGCCGATTCAATAACTGCATTCACAGAGTTGGTTCCCACCACATTTACAGCAGGAATGGCATATTCATTCTGCTTGGCAATACCAAGCACCTTCTGAACATCTTTACCCGTTACAACACCGGGTCTTACAACATCTAAAATCTTTGTGGACATGATAATATTTATTAGATTAATTGGGTTTGAAATGAGCGAACAAAATTAGAATAAATTCTGGTAAAATCAACAGAATCAGAAGGGATAACCGATTGCAATATTAAAGGTCAGATCTTTTCCGGATATGCCCGAATTCCCGGGCAGCCAGTTGGAACCTTCTATTGAATAGGGGCTGCGCAGGGGAATCCCCAGGTCGAACCTGAATATCAAAAAGCTGAAAACAGCACGGGTACCTATCCCTGTACCTACAGCAATTTCCCTGTAAAAACGGTTGAATTCAAACCCGGCCCCCACGCGATCATCTTCAGATGAGAGGGACCAGATGTTACCCGCATCCAGGAATAATGCAGCTTCCAGCTTCCAGAAGAGCTTAAACCGGTACTCCATGTTGACCTCCAGTTTTACATCACCTGTCTGGTTCGGATAGGCAGACTCTTCCGGATCGTTGTAGGAACCCGGACCCAGATTCTTAACCTGCCATGCCCGAATACTGTTGGCGCCTCCGGAGAAGTACTGTTTTTCAAAAGGCATGGCACTGGAATTGGCATAAGCATATCCCACACCTGCAAATCCACGCAGTACCAAACTTATATCTTCATAGAGGAAAATATAGCTCCTGAAATCAATATCCGCCTTCAGGTACTGGGCAAAATCAACTCCAAGTATCTGATAATTATTATCACCAGGATCGGTGGCAAAAGCACTGAAGCCCGTATATAACAGGTTTCCGGCACCCTCCAGGTTCAGACGGATGTCCTGAAAACTCTGATTCTTTAATAACTTCTGATTAGACCAGATCAGCGAATAACGGGTATCGATAATCAGATGGGGTTCATAGCTGTAATAGAGGTATTTACCTTCCAACCAGTCCTGGAAGTCTTTGCGTTTATAGGGTGTTAATATGAGACTGGCTTCAAAAGGGTAGACCCGGTGCATCAACTTTTCGTTTCCTTTCCAGTCGTAGCCAAACGATGCATTGGCCATGGTCCGGATATAATCGGGACGCTTCTGGTAGTTGTAAGATAGACGGATATTGGTCTGGGGATTGTACTTTCTGATAAACTGGTCCGTCTTTACAGGAAGCAGAAATTTTGGTATTCTCAGCCGGGCTTCAACTCCAAACTCCTGCATGATATTGGGGCCGGTATAGGCCGTGTCTGAATCCTCTCCTGTGGGTTTGATATTTTCAATGGCCCCCATAAAAGTGAGGTCGAACTGTTCCGAACCTCCAAAGAGGTTCCTGTGACGATAGCTTACATTGGCAGCTGCCCCGATATTTCCGGCCGAGTTGGTGCCCTCCACTTTGACTGTGTAGGACTGCCTGGTTGCCGGTGCCACCAGCACATCACAATCGAGCAAAGGCTCCTCCGAATCCACCTCCCTGAACCGGATATCAACCATTTTGAAGGCACTCAGAGAAGAGAGGTTCCTGTAGGTACGGTTCACATCCGAAGCGTCATAAAGCGTACCGGGGATGATATAGTTTTTCTGGGTAACCATTGCAGGGCGGATATTTGGTTTCCCGGAATAGACCAAATGCACACTATCGTAAACCAGAGTATCTCTTTGCAGGATCTTATCATCGCTGTTTTTACCAGAAGTCATGGCATTAAAATCGGTCATCATATGAACATCCCGAATGGTATAGACCGGATGATCGGTATGTACCGTCTGTCCCCTCCGGTTTGTATTGGGAAAGTTGCGAATACCCAGGGTGATGTCCACCTGGTGTGTGTTCAGCGCACTATCCACTCCATAATAGACAAAATCACGATTGAAGGCATAATAACCACTATCGCGCAATATGGTCTCGATTCTGACCCGCTCCTCCTGCAATACATCCACATCAAACAGCTCACCCGCCCTGAATTTGTTACTGGTGGTATCAGCCAGTACCATATGTGAAAGGGTGGCATCCTCGAAAAAGTAGTTGATGTCCCGAATCCGGTAAGGCTCACTGGGAGAGACCCGGTATACCACCCTGGCACGCCTTTTTCTGTAAAGGGTGGTATCGGATACCTCCGCTTCGTAGAATCCCTTGTTCCGCATGTGAAGCGTAAGCTGTTCGGTCGATTTCAACATCAGATCTTCATCATATACAGCCGGGGGTTCACCAATACGTCTCAGCCAGTTGTGAAACCCATTCTCCTTCTCCGGAGAAGAGAGATTATAGAGGGAGAGGTAGAACCTCCAGAAAATAATTCGCTTGTTGGGTTTCTGCTTGATATAATCGTTCAGTTCCTTCTTGTCAAAATCGCCTTTCCCAGACTCAATCTTATAGTTATGTAATAGATACTCATCTTCAGATACATACTTGGTGGCTCTACAAGAAAAGAGAAGTATCGAAATGATAATAATCGTAATATATGGGATCGATCGCTGCAATGAGGTCTGTTAAAGGGGCTAAAATACAAATTTTACTGCACCCGATTATTTTTTTCATCTTTGCATTTACAGAGCATAACAACATGATCTCCTCCTCACAATCAAAACTGATTCGTTCCCTGCGACAAAAAAAGTTCAGGGACCAGCACCGGCTCTTTCTGGTTGAAGGTGAAAAAATGGTCGGGGAACTGGCCTCAAAGGATTCTGAAAACCGGTTTCAGATCCGGGAACTTTTCGCTACACCGGAATGGATCGACAATCACGGAACACTGCTGCAATCTCAGAAAGCGCCTATCACTGAGGTCACTCATACAGAGATCAAAAAAGCAAGTAACCTGGTCACACCACAGCCAGTGATCGCGCTGGTATCCATGCCCGAAACACGGTTCAGTGTCGAGGAGCTTCTCCACACCCCTGTCCTGGCCTTTGAGTCGATACGCGATCCGGGAAACCTGGGTACCATTATTCGAACGGCCGACTGGTTCGGCATTGGCCATGTGGTCTGCACCCCCGATTCTACTGACCTCTTTAATCCCAAAGTGGTACAATCGACCATGGGGGCCATCGCCAGGGTGCAGGTACACTACCTGGAGATAGAGACGCTGTTGAAAAGCAAAGAGATGCAGGCTAAAACAATTTTTGGCACTTTCATGAAAGGTGAGAATATCTACGAAACCATCCTTGAACCGGATCCGCTGATCCTTTTTGGAAATGAGTCGCACGGACTATCCGGGCGCCTTGTTCCTTATATCCGGCATAAGATCTCTATTCCATCCTTCTCCCCACAGGGAAAAGGGTCAGAATCACTCAATGTGGCCTCATCGGTTGCGGTGGTCTGCTCGGAATTGAGAAGAAGATAGTGAAGCCTACTCAAAGTGGAAATTGAGCATAATGATATAGGAACGGGCATTTTCTATGGATCCCGCAAAATCGGGATGCCCTGTACGTCCATTGGGATCGATTATATTCATCAGGCCTACAGCCAGTTTGATCTCCGGTGCAAATTTGAAATATCTTAAATAGGTGTCCACTCCAAAACCAAATTCCAGGTAGAGATCACCCCGCTTGAACTTCATATACTCATTGGATTCACTGTCATAGACCCCGGGTCTTTTGGCTGACATATCATACCTGAAATTCAGGCCTCCCACAAGGTAAGGTCTGTAGTTGTTGACCCTGAGAGAACGATACTTAAATTGCAAGGGGAAATCAAGAAAAGCGGGACCCAGTGGCACCGGGTTATCCACATTTGGCAACTCTACCGGGTCTCCTACCACACCATTGTTGTATTCATAAAAATAGATCTCCCTCGATCCAAAGCTGATCCCGGGCAGAAACCTGAGGTTCCAGTTCTCGTTAAGCCTCAGATCCGATACAATGCTCACCTGGAAACCGGGCAGTGGATGACTCAGATCGGCATAACGAAACTCCTGTCCTTCAATTTCGGATGTGTAATCGTAATTTCTGATGAAACCCACATCCATAGCATTAACACCCACTGTAAATCCAAAATGAATCCTTTTCAAGTCAAATGCAGTCAGATTCCTCGGCCGCTCAACCTGTCCATAGGCACCAAAGGTGAGAAGAAGCAGAGGGATGATCAGAATCGATTTTCTCATTTTAGAATTAAACGGCCAAAGATAGTAAATAGTATAGATCCCTCAGCAGAATCTTCAATCGCTTAACAGTTGCTCCAACGCATTTTCAAAATCACGGGCATAGTCGGAGATAAATCCAAAGGAGACATCATCAATTCTGAGTTCCTCCTTGGTTACATGGCCCAGGGCTGAAAAATGGATCCCTGCTTCCATCATAAAATCAAGGAACCGCGTCTCCTGTTCAGCTGTGACACTTACCACCACACGGCTCTGGGACTCCCCAAAAAGGAAGGCGTCGCCCCGGATCTCGGCTGGCGATGTCACATCAAAACCCAATCCGCCCGGCAGGGCACACTCCACCAGTGCCACAAAGAGTCCCCCGAGGGAGACGTCGTGGGCCGAGTTCACCAGGCGCTGATTGATCACGCTGGAAACTATTTGCTGCAGTTTCATCTCATACTCCAGATCAAACTTAGGTGCAGCCGACTCATGACAGTTATGGAAAACTGAGAGGTATTCCGAAGATGAAATATCATTGTCGGACCGCCCGATCAGAAAGATCATATCTCCTTTGTTCCGGAAATTCACAGTCATCACATTTTCATAACTCTCCAGGATTCCCACCATTCCCACCACGGGTGTTGGAATCACCGATGCAATATCCTCCCCATTGTGAGTAAGGTTATGAAAGCTCACATTCCCTGCAATAACCGGAATGGCCATTCGCCTGCACACCTCACCGATTCCCTTCACACTTTCAGCAAAATCGCGATAAACGTAAGGATCTGAAGGATCCCCGTAATTGAGACAATCGGCCAGTGCCACAGGCCTTCCACCTGAACAGATGATATTCCGTGCAGCCTCCACTACAGCAATCATAGCTCCCTTCCTCGGTTCGAGTCTTCCATAACGTGAATTACCATCCACACTCATTGCCAGTGCCTGGTCATAACCATTGATCTTTACAATACCGGCATCAGATGCAAATTCACTGCTCATATTGGAAAGCCCGGCCATGGTATCGAACTGTTCGTAGATCCATCTCCTGGAGGCAATATTAGGCAGTGAAACAATCTGCCTTGCGATATCTTTCATATTACCGGGTACAGGGACCTCCTCGGCTGAGATAACACGTGGTATCTTTCCCCGCTCCTTCATATCCCGGATATAGACCGGAGCTCCTCCGCCCCTGACCAGCAGGTTCACGGGCAGATCACCACACACGGTCGAACCTTCCATGATCCGGATCCCGTCTCCGTCATCCACCGTACCTATCTGTGAACACTCCAGTCCCCAACGCTGTGCCACAATGGCTATCTTTTCAAAATCCTCTGCTCCGGCAGCAAGAAGCATCTGCTCCTGTGTCTGCGACAGCAACACCTCCAAGGCATCAATATCCTCCCGGATCACCGGTATCTCATGGAGCCGTATCTCCACACCTTTTCCTCCTCTGAAGGCCATTTCAGCAGCCGCGCATAGCACCCCGGCAGCACCAATATCCTGCATGCCACCGATCAATCCCGCTTCATTGAGTTCATGAATACAATCCATCAAAATTTTACCGCTGGCAGGGTCAGCCACCTGTGACTCGGGAACCATCTGTCCCTTTTTCTTCAACGCTTTGGAAGCAAATCCAGCACCATGCACACCGCGCCCTGATGTCTTTTTTCCAAGCAACACCACATACTGCCCCGACGCTGTAAATGAAGCCCTGATCATCCGGTCCTTACGGACAATCCCCACACTCATCAGGTTCACCAGGGGGTTGAATCTGTAACTATCGTCGAACAGGATCTCACCACCCACTATGGGTACACCAAAATTATTAGAATAGCTGCCCAGCGCCCCCACCACTGCATTGACCATATCCCGGATATGCTTCTCTTTGGGATTCCCGAACCGCATGATATTCAACTGTCCCACCGGTTCGGCACCCATGGTAATCAAATCGCGGTTCACATTTCCTACTCCCACCGCTCCCTGCCGTGGATCTACGGCAATAGGATGGTTGTGCGATTCCATCTTTACCACACAGGCCAGCTCATCATTGATATGAATCACTCCTGCATTTTCGTCACCTGCGGGAATAAAAACATCTTCACCCTGTATAGGCATCTCCTCCAGCCACTTGATAGAGCTTTTGTATGAGATATGTTCCGACCACATGGCGGCAAACATATTCAGTTCAAAAGGGGACGGCTCCCTGCCCAACATTGATTCAATGGAATAAAGCTCATCCTGTGTCAGGTAGGAAAGTGCACGTTTTTTTAGTCGGGGACTGTTCAAATCCATAATCGTATCAGTTAATGAACAAATATAGTGAATAGATCATCAAGATAATTTTTACATTTGTTGGAAACCCATTTTAATGAAACCCATTGCCATCATCACAGGGGCTTCCGCCGGAATAGGAAGAGCCACAGCCGAAGCGCTGGCCAGAAACAATTATGATGTGGTTATTACTGGGCGCCGTTCCGGAAAACTGGAATCGGTGGAGGAGGAGATCAGAGCAAAGACAGATGCCGATGTGCTCTCGCTGACCTTTGATATAAGGGATAGGGAAGCGGTCAGGCTGGCGTGTGACCAGCTTACAGGTAAATGGGAAAACATTGATGTGCTGATTAATAACGCGGGACTTGCCGCGGGACTGAGCCTTATCCATGA
>DAOWNM010000313.1 GCA_030642565.1 Bacteroidota bacterium
AGCACCCCGCCAGCATGAATGCTTCTCAGGTTGGGAAAGTCCATCAGGCGGCTCCCCACCTCATAAATGTTACGCGTAATATGATTTTCATTCAGATCACTCCCGGGATCCTTCACCAGCAGGTCAATCTCCTCTTTGGGCAGGCCGTACACCTTGCCCAGCTCCCTGAATATGGAACGGTCCCGGAAGGTGGAGATGGTGCCGATCAGTGCGGTATGTTTGCGTCCGTACCTTTTAAAGATATAGTCGAGCACCTCATCCCGCTCCTTCCATGAAAAATCGATATCAAAATCAGGTGGACTGGTTCTTTTGGGGTTGATAAAGCGTTCAAAATAGAGATCCAGGTCGATGGGATCCACATCAGTGATTCTCAGACAGTAAGCCACGATGGAATTGGCGCCGCTGCCCCTTCCCACATGGTAGAAGCCCCGCGACATGGAGTAGCGGATCACATCCCAGGTAATCAGGAAATAGGAGGAAAAACCGAGCCGGTCGATGATCTCCAATTCATGACTGATCCGTTTCAGGGCCTCCCGGTTCCTGCGCCCGTAGCGATACTCCATACCATCCATGGCCAGTTTCTCCAGCAGGACCCTGTCATCCTGGCCCGTCCCGGTAAAGGTCTTTTTATTCTTGACGGTTGTAAAGTCGAAATCAATCCGGCAATCTTTCACGATCTCTTCTGTGTTCCTCCTGATATGGGGAACTTCATCGTAGGCACAGAGCAGCAGGTCGGGCGAAAGCAGTACTTCACTCTCGTGGGCCATCTGCTCCGGCTTCAACTGACTCAGCAGAATATTGTGGTCAATGGCCCTCAGGTGCCGGTGCAGTGCATGATCACTTTTATGAAGAAAAGTTACCGGGTGCCGTATCACCAGCCTTGAACGCTTCTGGTTCCAACAGGAGGTGAGCAACCTGTTTACCTCACCCGGCTGCACACCGATCAGCTCCCGGTCGCGCAATTTACCTCTACCACCTCTCTCTCCCTGCCAGGGATTATTTCTAAAATCGTATATGAACCATACATCCTCCAGGGGTGGTGCACGCTCAGGCAGGGGGAGCCCCGACTGGTTGTGATAGGAGAGAAAACCATTCAGCTCCCTGAAACCGCGGGAATTTCGTGCAAGACCCGTATAGAGGTAGTTGTCACCATTGCGGTATTCAATCCCGCCCATGGGATGAATTCCGTGCTGATGGCACGCCCTTACAAAATCGACCATGCCTGTGGAGTTATTAATATCGGTCAGGGCCAGCGCATCTATACCCATTCCGGCTGCTCTCTCCACCAGTGTCTCTACCGCCATGGTCCCGTACCGCAGGCTATAATATGAGTGACAATTCAAATACATTCGCTTCGCAAACTTTTACCTGTACCAATACCTGAATCGTCGGTTCTTAAGGTTATCGATCTGCTGGCGATCTTCCGGAGAGGAGATGCTTTTCTGTTGCTGCGACTGTACAATCCGCTCCTCCAGGTCGCAAAGCTGTATGCCACTGGCCCTTCTGACCGAATCGGAACCATAGCGCCTGCGCAGTTTGTCCAGTGCCAGGTAGAGATGCACCATCTCCGGGGTCTCTTCGAACAGGTTTAGCTGCTGAACACCCCGGACCAGCCCGGAGAGACGGACCCCCAGCAGGCGGATCAGCATGCGTCGCTGGTAAAGACGCTCGAACAACTCTCTGGCAACGGGCATCAGCATATGATCGAAAGAGGTGTATGAGATCCGTTTCTGTAGGGTATGGGTGTCAAAATTTGAATAACGGATCTTAACTGTCACAATGGAGGTGAGTTTCTCCTCTTTGCGTAGCTGGAAAGCCAGCTTCTCCACCATGGAGGTGAGCAGATCGTGCAGCCCTGCCATATCCATGGTATCCCGCTGGAAGGTTCTTTCGCTACCGATCGATTTTCGTTCAGAGTACTGGACCACGGGAGTAGGGTCAATACCATTGGCCTTCTTCCAGATCACCAGACCATTCTTCCCCAACAGGCTCTCCATCATCTCCATGGGAATCTGCCCCAGAGTGCCGATGGTGGCAATGCCCATGGAGCGCAGCAAGTGGAAGGTACGATTCCCGATCATGGGGATCTTCCGAATGGAAAGAGGGGAGAGGAAACCCCTCTCATGACCACCGGGAATCTCAATCTCCCCGTTGGGTTTAGCCTCGCCGGTGGCAATCTTTGAAACCGTTTTGTTCGCCGAGAGTCCGCAGGAGATGGGCAGACCTGTCTCTTTGATAATACGTTGCCTCAGTTCATGGGTCCACTGCATACATCCAAAAAAACGATCCATCCCGGTAATATCCAGGTAGTGTTCATCGATGGATGCTTTCTCATACATGGGAGCCTGTTCTGCAATAATATCGGTAACCATTCTTGAGTGCCGGCTGTAAGCATCTATATCCCCCCTGATTACAATGGCTTCGTTGCAAAGCGAGCGTGCCATCTTCATAGGCATGGCCGAATGCACCCCAAACTGCCTGGCTTCATAACTGCAACTCGACACCACACCCCGGTCCGACATCCCTCCAATGATCACGGGCTTTCCTTCAAGCCCGCTGTTCATCAACCGCTCTACAGATACAAAAAATGTATCCAGGTCCATATGTACAACACTTCGTGTTATGCTCATTCACTTTTTTTTCTTATCTTTGATTAGTATATAATCAATATTGTGATTACAATATAATCATATGAACTGTTTTATGCAACCTTAAATACTGTTTTAACATGTATTTTGATTCAAATATTAAACTGTTGAGAAAGCGTAAAAACCTCACTCAAGATGGGGTGGCTGCGCTGCTTCAAATGAAGCGCTCCACGTTAAGTGGTTATGAAAACAGGGTGGCACAGCCCGGCCTGGATATACTCCTTCTCTTTTCGGGTTATTATAATATTGCCATAGATACCCTGCTGAAAGTTGATTTGTCGAAGCTAAGTGAGACTCAGTTGCGGCAGCTGGAATACGGAGAAGATGTGTTTCTCAGGGGTGGAAACCTGCGGGGGCTGGCCTCCACGGTAAATGCCCATAACCAGGAGAACATTGAACTGGTGCCTGTTAAGGCCCAGGCAGGGTACACCAATGGGTTTGCCGATCCTGAATACATCAGTGAACTACAGGTGTTCCAGCTTCCTTTTCTCTCTGGAGAGAAGAAGTACAGAACCTTTCAACTTCAGGG
>DAOWNM010000096.1 GCA_030642565.1 Bacteroidota bacterium
ATAAAGATTCAAGAGGAATTCCTAAGTATCTGTTTAACAGGGTTATCATTTTCAAGGTTAAGGTCCTCTTTCCATTTAACACCTCTGATACCCTTGTCTTTCCCCCAAATAATGGAGCTATATCTGTCTGCTTTAAATTCAGCGGTAAAAACTTCAGGGGTCGGATGGTGCAGCTCGTCTGACTGTAAACAGATACCCGTCTTTTTCAAGGAGCACCTCCAGTTCCGGGTAACGTTCCAGGTAGATAGCCTTCTTATTCACTTTCATCACAAAATAGGCATCGCGATCCAGTTGTCTGGTCATCAACTGCTCAATGCTGTCATCCTCCTCCCCGGGCTGCTTATCAAAGTAGAAGAGGTGTGCATAACTCTTGAAACCGAGCGTATTCACATAGACATCCTGTCCGCGCAGACTCTTATAGAATTTAATGGCCACCCTCTGAGTATAGCCCTCCACCCTTTCTGTAAAGAGGGAGATGGAGGAAAATACAAACAACAGTACCACCAGGTGAAGGATCAGCATGCCACTCCAGTCTCTGCGGAGGATCTGGACCGATGCTACAATAACACCAACTATCAGGAACAATCCGACGAGCCATTCATAGCCGCTCCAGTGAACATCTCTTTGGAGTGCTTCCGTTGCAAACGGACCAATAAAGGAGAAGTTTTTGCTTAGCAACCAGTCGTAGTGGTCAGTGAGTAGCGGGAAAACAATGGCCATACCAGAGAGGAACAGTGCGATCAGAAAGATCAGTACCACCTGCCAGCCTCCAATCTCAATTTTCCGGTCGAGCCACTTATCCCACACCCAGGCAGCCAGAAAGGTCAAAGGGAAATATGCCAGGGAACTATAGTGCAACAGCTTTGTGTTAACAATGGAGAAGATAATCAGCACCACCAGAAGAAGAATGTACATCCACTGCCGAAACAACCTTTGAAGCTCAGTATCCTCCGCTTTTTTGGTAATGCTTTTCATAGCAATCACCGACGCAGGGAACACCCCTATTAAAAGCACCACCAGGTGATAGCCGAAAAATCCATCGTGTACACTGCTGTCGGACGAAAGCAACTTCACCTGGTAGTTGATAAATTCCCTGATAATCCCGGAATTTCCACTGGCAGCCTGGAACAGGAACCAGCTTCCTCCAACCAGGGCGAGTACCAGTATGAAAAGTACCACATGAGTAACGGAAGTGGATATTCTGAACCGCTTTAGTGTCAGGAATGCCACAAAACAGAGCAGGAAGATCAGTATGGCTACCGGACCCTTAGTCATCACAGCCAGTCCGAAAAAAAGCGCCGAGAGAAGTACGTTCTTTAGCCTTGCTCGCTGCTTCTCAGGATCGAGGTAAAAAATAAACCGTGCGATTCCCATAAAAATAAAGAGGTTGAACCACGGATCGATGATTCCCGATCTGAAGAAAAAGAAGGGCAGAATGGCAGCACCATAGGAGAGAATCCACAAGAGACCAAATCGATGACCATATATCTTTCGCCCAAAGGAATAGAGCATCATCAATGATACTATCCCGCAAAGTACATTGGGAAACCTGGCGGCAAATTCATTGATTCCAAAGATTTTCATGGAGAGTGTCTGGAGCCAGAAAAAGAGCGGTGGCTTTTCAGGAAAAGGTTCAAAGTCAATTTGTACAGTCAGATAATCGCCCGTTACAATCATCTCCCGTGCCGTTTCAGCATAGTTGGTCTCATCGGAATCGAAGAGGTGAACCGAGCCCAGGAAAGGTAGCAGGAATAGCGCTGCAATCACAACAATCCCCGTATATACCAGAATCCTTCTGAATAGAGTATCCGTCAGCATAGGACCCTAAAGTAGTAAAATTTGCTCCATTATAGATTAGATTTTTTTCCTACTTTTAGCGTTCCAAACTAGACAACGATATGAACACAGAGCAGCTTAAAGAGACATTCAGCAGTTTATACGGAGAAGGTGAAAATGAGATTCATCTTTTTTTTTCACCGGGAAGGGTGAACCTGATCGGGGAGCACACCGATTACAATGGCGGGTATGTATTTCCATGTGCCCTCTCTTTTGGCACCTACCTGGTGGTTAGAAAAAACAACAAACGGCTGGTTCGTTTTGCCACCACCAATTTCGATCACCGGAGTGAAGTGAAACTCGACGAGCCATTCGAGAAGGTGGGGAAATCCTGGATCAATTATCCTGTGGGTGTGCTCAACGAATTCCGGAAAACAGCAAAGGAGATCGAGGGTGTGGACCTGCTCTACTCAGGTGACATCCCCAATGGTGCCGGACTCTCCTCTTCAGCCTCCATTGAGATGGTTACATCCTTTGCCATGAACGAGATTTTCGGGTTTGGTTTTGACCGCATGGAACTGGTTAAAATGTCACAGAAGGCCGAGAACAATTTTGTAGGTGTAAACTGCGGTATAATGGACCAGTTTGCTTCGGGTATGGGAGCCGCCGATCACGCCCTCTTCCTTAACTGCGACACCCTTGATTACGAGCGGGTTCCGCTGAAACTGGAGGGGATGAAGATCGTTATCTCCAATACCAACAAACGAAGAGGACTGGCCGACTCAAAATACAATGAGCGAAGGTCGCAGTGCGAATCAGCTGTGGAAGCCATTCGCAGCGAGAAAAAAATCAACCATCTGAGTGATTTGAACCTGGATGAGTTCAATGCCCTCTCCCACCTGATTCCCGACGAAACTGAGAAGAGAAGAGCCCGCCATGTGATCACCGAAAACAACCGCACGCTTGATGCCATTGAGGCTCTGAACCAGGGGGACGTGGAATTGTTTGGTCAGCTGATGAATCAGTCTCACGATTCACTTCGGGACGACTACGAAGTGACCGGAAAGGAACTCGACACTCTGGTCGAGGAGGCAAGAAAAGTTGAAGGGACCATCGGCAGCAGAATGACCGGTGCTGGTTTTGGCGGATGCACCGTTAGCATCGTCAAAGAGGAGAACGTTGAATCCTTTATCCGCGAAGTTGGGAAAGGGTACAGCGAACGAACCGGGCTCAAAGCCGATTTCTACGTGGCGGAGATTGGAGACGGATCCAAAGAGATTATGTGACAGAATTACCTGACCATCAATTCTGTTTTCAATAACGTTTCTGAAGCCGACGACGGACCCACCATAATCTCATACAATCCGGGTTCCACCAGATAGTCCCCCACAGCAGTATCGTAATATGCCAGTTCATCCGGACCCAGGTTCATGGTCACCACAATAGTCTGCCCGGCTTTTACCGGTACCCGTTCAAATCCCCTGAGATCTTTCAAAGGGCGAACCTCTTCCGATTCCATATCACGGATATAGAGCTGTACCACCTCCTCTCCATCCCGCTTTCCCGCGTTGGTCAGATCCACGCTTACTGTAATGGTTCCGTCTTCAGTAATCTCATCTTTTTCGAGGATCAGGTTGTCATAAGAAAAAGTGGTATAGCTCAAACCATATCCAAAGGGATAGAGCACCTCTTCCTCAAAATAGCGATAGGTACGGCCGGCCATATCATAGTTCTCAAAAGTCGGCAGGTCATCGACAGACCTGTAAAAAGTCACCGGCAGCCTTCCGGCCGGATTATAGTCACCAAAAAGCACATCGGCCACTGCCTCACCTGCTGCCTCACCACCATACCAGGCCTGAAGAATGGCAGGCACAATCTCTTGCTCCCTGGTGATGGAGACCGCAGAGCCGGTCATCAAAACAAGGGTCACCGGTTTCCCGGTGGCTGCAATTTGACGGATCAGACTGCGCTGAACAGCCGGCAGATCAAGAGAGGTCCGGTCCCCCGCATTAAACCCTTCCAGCTCGAGTCCCCGCATCTCCTCCCCTTCCAGTCTGGCAGTAAGTCCCATTACCAGCACCACATGATCGGCCCATCGGGCTGCCTGTAGTGCCTCCCAGGCCAGGGGCAATCCGGGTTCTTCCCAGTGTAGCGTACAGTTGGAATCGCCATGACGATCCTGCATTACCACCTTGATCTGATATGCTATTCCTTCCACCAGATCCACATTCCGGTAGATCTTGTTGGGATGATGTATGTTGTTGTGCCGTATCAGTGTATCTCCCTCAAAGATGAACCGGAAAAACTTGCCATTTACTCCTATGGCATGAGTACCACTCCTGCGCGGAACCAGGTATCCACTCCACTCTACAGCGTAATTATCGTCAGTCAGCCCATCTACCGGTGGTTCACCGTCCCACCAGTAGAAATCAATATTCTCATCGGTCCGCTGAAGAAGAGGGGTTCCCTCACCGTTCAGATTCGGGTAATAGGCGGCATTCAGCCCATTTTCCTCCATCTCTTCGGTGGTATATAATATCCCGTGCGGTACTGCACTCAGGTAGGGCAATCCACTGTGATGCGGACAACCTCGGGCATACCGCACTTCGGCATCCACTCCCAGTTTGGCTATGATGCCATCCAGAACGCTGACCGGTTCAACAGGTGTTCCATTGTAGTTCCCGTTCTGCACATCCACATTGTGGGCATTGGGACCAATGACCGCCACGTGCTTCAGCTCCTTGCTGACAGGAAGTGTACTGTTTTCATTTTTGAGCAACACAATGGACTTACGGGCCATCTCCCTGGCCACCTCTTTATGAGCCTCTGCTGCCAGCGTGTCAACCGGAAAGGCGGACCATGGCACCATCTCATCGGGATCGAACATCCCCAGTTTCATTCTGGCCAACATAAGCCTCTCCACCACCACATCGATCTCTTGCTCTGATATCAGACCCTGTTTCACCGCTTCGACCAACCCATTATACTGACTGCCACAATTGAGGTCGGTTCCCGAAAGAACACCCAAGGCAGCTGCCTCCTCCCTGTTGTTAACCACCTTGTGTCCCCAGTGAAAATCACCAATGGCACCACAATCAGAGACAATATAACCCTGAAAGCCCAGCTCACCACGAAGAAGCTCCTCCTGCAGCGAAGCACTTCCGCAGCAGGGTTCGCCCATATACCTGTTATAGGCACACATCACTGAATATACATGCCCCTTCTCAACCGTCTTCTTAAATGCCGGCAGGTAGGTGTCCCTGAAATCGCGCTCGCTGACCACTGCATCAAATTCATGACGCGATGGTTCCGGGCCGCTGTGCACGATGTAATGTTTGGATGTGGCAACCGTTTTCAGATAGCGGGGATCGTCGCCCTGCAATCCTTTGATAAACTGCACCCCCATCTCTCCGGTCAGGTAGGGATCCTCACCATAGGTCTCATGTCCCCTGCCCCACCTGGGGTCCCTGAAAATATTAATATTGGGCGACCAGAATGTGAGTCCCTGGTACATCCCATGTTTCCCCCTGGAGAAATAGTCATGATATTTGGCCCTCGCCTCCGTGGAGGTCACATCGGCCATACGAAACATCATATGGCGATCAAAGGTGGCCGCCATCCCGATGGCCTGTGGAAAGACCGTTGCCTTTCCCGACCTGGCCACCCCGTGCAGGCATTCGTTCCACCAGTTGTACTCAGGAATTCCCAGGTGATCCACTGCATCGGCATAGTGGGTAAGCTGACTCACCTTCTCCTCCAGGGTCATCCTGGAGACCATATCCGCAGCCCTGGTTTCAAAATCGAGATTGATATTCTGGTACGGGTGACGGTACCCCTCACAGGAGAAGAGCAGGGATACCAGGCAGATCATTGTCAGAGTCTTCAGTTTCATGGATAGCCAGCATTAAGGTTCCATCAATATTACAAATTTTATTGAAGATTGCTCTTATCTCACTATATTGAACTGAGGTCCTGAAAAAAAATATTAAGAAAGGAGTCAAATGAGATTATTAGCAGCGTTGCTGGTTATCAGTATATCCATAAATATCTGTGCGCAAGAGTTAGGAAATGTCAAAGGTCCAATTGAATACGTTTTTGATTCATCCACAGAATCTGAATTAAAGGCATTCATATTTATGCCAAATGACATGAACCTTTTATCAAGTTATCCTGCAATAATAATATTTCATGGAGGGGGATGGAGTATAGGTGATCCTTCCTGGGCTTTCGGGCTTGCAGAAGAATATGCAAGGAAAGGATTAGTCGCTGTTGCTACCCAATACAGACTTTCCGATCAAGAAAGCATTACACCTATGGATGCTATGGAAGATGCACGAAATGCAATTTTATGGATGAGAGAGAACTCCATAGAATTAAGAATTGACAAGAATAGAATTGCAGCATACGGATGGTCTGCTGGCGCACATTTAGCAGCCTGTGCTGCCGTATTCTATTCTACCAATTCAGAAAAAACCATAAATAGTATCCCAAATGCCCTGATTCTTGTATCTCCCGCTTTATCAATAACAAATGACAATTGGTTTAAACAATTGCTTATGAATGAGTCTGATCCATATGATTGTTCCCCTGCTGAAAACATAAAAGAGAATATGCCTCCATCCATAATAGTAGTTGGCAAAGATGATACCGTCACACCTCTTTATGAAAGTAATCTGTTTCATCAAAATATGCTGAAACATGGTAATAGATCCCAACTTTTCATATATGACGGTGTGGGACATCTTTTTACACCATCAGATCAACCAGATGACGGGTATCCAAATCCAGATAAAGAAACACAAACCAAAGCTTACACTGAAATTGACAGATTCTTGAAGGAATTAAAATACATAAAATGAAAAATATACTTACCTCCCTTACCTTATTACTTTTTCTTTTGATTGGCCATGTGGCTCATGGACAAAACGCGAAAACGTTTACAGAAGCCGATTACCAACATGCAGCAGCAATGCTGAATGGCAATGTCAGTAAATTAATAGATAATGCCATCAGGCCACAATGGTTACCGGATAACAGACTATGGTACAAGTCTTTGACGGAAAATCTCGTAGAATATAAATTGTTTAATCCGGTCGATGGAAAAGTAGTAACAGCAGATTCTAAAAAGGAGCTGTTTGAAAAAGCATCCGTAAAACCAGATGAAAACAGAGGATCACGCAATGAAGTGTTGTCTCCAGATGGCAAGTATGTTGCCTTTATTCGGGATTGGAATTTATGGATTAAGGAGGTCTCTACAGGGTCGGAAAAAGCAGTGACAACAGATGGTCTGAAAGATTTTGGCTATGCCACTGACAATGCCGGATGGAAACATAGCGACAGACCCATTCTCAGCTGGTCGCCCGATTCAAAAAAGATCGCTACGTTTCAACAGGATCAACGACATGTAAGTAATATGTATCTGGTCAAAACAAAAGTAGGTGCTCCTGAACTTAAGCAGTGGAAGTATCCCCTTCCCAGCGATTCAGAGATCATACAGATTTACAGAGTTATCATCGATATTGACGGAGATCCGGGGATCGTCAGGTTGAAAATGGGTGCTGATGCCAGAAGAGGAACGCTGTGCGATGACATCTCATGCGAGGGTGGCTTTGACGATGTGGCCTGGAGTGAAGATAGCAAACAGTTGGTTTTTGTCTCTACAAGCCGTGACCACAAGCAGGAAAATGTGAGAATAGCCAATTGCGAAACAGGTGAAGTGAAAGAGATTTTTGAAGAGAAGGTAGCCACGCAATATGAATCGGGACAGGGCACCATCAATTGGAAATATCTTTCTGAGACCAATGAAATTATCTGGTATTCAGAAAGAAGTGATTGGGGACATCTCTATTTGTATGATGTAGTTACAGGAACAATAAAAAACCAGATCACTTCAGGTAACTATGTGGTTAGGGAGGTGTTGAAAGTAGATCAGGAAAACCGGGAAATCTATTTTGTAGGCAGCGGAAAGGAGGCCAAAAGCAATCCATATTTTCGGTATCTGTATCGAGTGGATTTCAGTGGGGAAAATGTATCGCTGTTAACTCCTGAAACTGGTGATCATAGTGTCCGGTTCTCTCCGGATGGAAATTATTTCATTGATTCCTATTCTCAACCCGATCTCCCTCCTGTATACCAGGTAAGAGATACAAACGGCAAACAGATTACCCTTCTGGAAAAGACGGATATTTCACGTCTGATAGCAACCGGATGGAAGCCGCCAATGCTTTACACTGTTAAATCGGCCGATAATCGCTGGGATTTGTACGGCCTCTTATTTACGCCGACAACGGCAATTCCCGGAGTGAAATACCCCGTGATTGTCAACATCTATCCGGGACCGCAAGGTGGCAGCGTGGGTTCGTGGAGTTTCCGGGCAGCACGTGGAGATAACCAGGCCCTGGCCGAGTTGGGATTTGTGGTGGTGGCATTGGAAGGAAGTTGCAATCCCAACAGATGCAAATCATTTCACGATGCCTGTTATGGCAATATGGGAGAAAACACATTGTCGGACCAGGTTTCAGGCTTAAATCAAATGGATGAAAAGTATATGTTTCTTGACCTGGAGAGAGTGGGCATTTGGGGGCACTCAGGTGGGGGATTTGCCACCGCTGCTGCCATGTTTAAGTATCCTGATCTCTTTAAGGTCGGGATTTCGGAATCGGGCAATCATGACAACAGAAATTATGAAGACGACTGGGGCGAAAGATACATTGGTTTAGAAACCAAAGACAGCAGTGGTGTATCCAACTACGAGCAGCAGGCCAATCAGGTTTTTGCTCAAGATCTAAAAGGAAAACTCTTGCTTATTCACGGAGGCATGGATGATAATGTTCCTCCTTATAACTCCTATCTGGTAGCCGATGCATTGATCAAGGCGAACAAAGACTTTGATTTCTTATTGCTCCCCAATGCCCGCCATGGTTATGGAAGGGATAGCTACTATATCATGCGCAGGCGATGGGATTACTTTGTGCAGCACCTGCTGCAAGCAACACCACCTAAAGAGTTCCTAATTAAAATCGATTCAGACCCAAGACTTAAATAGGTAAATATGGATAAGAAAAGAGAAAGAGAAGCAACAATTATTGATTGCAATGCTATCTACTTTTATATTTCTTGCAGGATTCATTATTCCAGGCTTAGATCACCGTTTTTCCTGGTCCAGTGTGCCAACATACA
>DAOWNM010000263.1 GCA_030642565.1 Bacteroidota bacterium
GAGCTGCTCCAGAAGGGTGATCCTCCTTTTGTGATCGGGGTGGTCAATTATGGAGATTTTGAAAGGGGATATGAGGCCCTGAGTGCCATCACCATCCCCAAACCCAACCAAGAAGATCTGGGATTTGCGGCGCTGATGACCGAACTGGAGCGGGCGAAAAGATATGGATTTACCCTGGGGGAGCTGGACCGTGCCAAAGCTGAGATCCTTGCACAATGGGAGAAGTATTATAAAGAGCGGGATAAGATCAGTAACGAAGAATATATCAATAGTTATGTTGACAATTTTCTGAATGGAGATGCCTATCCCTCCACAGAATTTGGTTACCAGGCTGTACAAGCCATTCTTCCCACCATTACCCTTGGAGATTTTAACCAACAGTTATCACAGTGGATCACAGATAAAAATCAGGTACTGGTGGTCCAGGGGCCCGAAGGAGAAGGAGTGGAGCATCTTTCAGAAGCAGCCTCGCTGGCGATCATGGAACAGGTTGCAACAGCTGAAATTGAGCCTTACCAGGATGAAGTACTGGCCGAATCGCTGATTTCCAGCGAACCGGCTCCGGCTGCTGTAGTCGGTGAGAAGAAGCTGGAGGTGCTGGATGCTGTGGAATGGACCCTGGAGAACGGTGCCCGGGTGATTTTCAGGCATGCAGATTTTGAAAAGGACCAGGTCCAGATCAGGGCATACAGCAAGGGAGGTAGCTCTCTTTATGGCGATGAGGATGTACCTACCACAGATATGCTCACTTCACTGATTTCCATGTATGGCGTTGGTGATTTTGATGCCATGGGGCTTCAGAAGATGCTGACCGGTAAAAACGTCTCTCTGCAGCTGAGTCTGAGAAACCTTTCTGAAGGATTGAACGGAACCGCCAGTCCCAAGGATATGGAGGCGATGATGCAGCTGGTGCACCTCTATTTTAATCAGCCCAGATTCGACAAAGAGGCGCATGATGCCATTATTGCCAGGTACATGGCCTTTGTGGAGAACATGAACAACAATCCGCAAAAGGTGATGGGCGATTCTCTGAACCTGATCATAACCAATTATCATCCCCGTACCAGGGTGCTGGACCAGGAGTTTCTCCAGGATATTAGTTATGAAAGGATTGAAGTGGTCTACCGCGACAGATTTGCCGATGCAAGTGATTTCTTCTTTATCATTGTTGGTAATATGGAACAGGAAGAGGTGAAGTTACTGGCTCAGAAGTATATAGGTTCCATTGGCGACCTGGACAGGACTGAGACCTGGATCGATCGCAAAGTAAATGAACCGGAAGGTTGGGTGGAGAAAACTATCCCAATATCGCTGGCCACTCCCAAGGCAAATGTGAATATTGTGATCAATCAGGAGATGACTTATGATCCTTATCACATGATGGTAGGGAGGGTTATCGAGGGTATACTGGATCTCCGGTATGTGGAGTCTATCAGGGAAGAAGAGGGAGGAACCTACGGGGTAGGGATCAGGACCTCACTGAGCAAATGGCCTGTTGAGAAGGCAACCCTGCAGATCAATTTTGATTGTGATCCCGTGCGGGCGACGGATCTGAAAGAGAAGGTGTATGCCGAATTGAAGAATCTGGCCCGTAAGGGCCCATCGGAAGAGGATCTTTCCAAAACAGTGGAAAACATCCTGAAAGAGAGGCAGGAGAACAAAGAGCACAATGACTATTATCTCTCAACCCTTTACAACTACTACATCTACGGGATCAATTTTGATGATCCGGTCAATTATGAAGATATTGTTAAAGGACTCACTGTAAAAGATGTGAAAAAAGTGATGCAAGTTTTCTATGATACTCCCAATATCGTCGATGTGGTTTTTGTTCCTCAGGAAAAGGCTGCCACTGAATAGGGATCAGTTAATATTGCGATATGATTGTATAGCGAAACCTCCTGCAATTAGCTTTGCTGAGTTCGCAAGCTCGGTTTGTCATTTCTGACAAATTTCAGCGGCGAGATTACATACCCGGGCAGTATTTTTAAAAGAGTCCGTGGATCTGTGCATTGATGTTGTCGATAACCGAACTCAGATCTTCCGGTTTATCACGAAAGTTGTGGTTGTCCACATTCACAATCAGCATTTTACCAAGGTTGTAAGTCTCTACCCACGCTTCGTATCGTTCGTTCAGATGTTTCAGGTAATCCAGTCGTATGTTGTTCTCATACTTCCTTCCCCTTTGCTGTATCTGTTCCACCAGGGTGGGAACGGAGGCGCGCAGGTAGATCAGCAGGTCGGGAGGTTCGATCAGTGAACTCATCAGGTTAAACAGGGCAAAATAGTTTTCAAAGTCCCTGGTACTCATCAATCCCATGCTATGCAGGTTGGGGGCGAAAATAAAGGCGTCCTCATAAATGGTACGATCCTGGATAATCTTCTTCCCAGATTGACGGATCTTAACGATCTGGCTGAAACGACTGTTGAGGAAATAGATCTGCAGGTTAAAGGACCAGCGCTGCATGTCCTGGTAGAAGTCATTCAGATAGGGATTATCATCCACATCTTCATAATGGGCTTCCCAGGCGTAATGCTTACATAATAAACTTGTTAATGTGGTTTTACCGGACCCGATGTTTCCCGCAACAGCTACATGCATATTCCTTGATTTAATGGGTGAGTAAGACTAAAGATAGTAACTTTTATTGGGTTAAAATGTCAGATAGCTCATCTAAATATTTCCGGTCGTTGGCAAGCCTTGGTATTTTGTTCTGGCCGCCCAGCTTCCCACGTTTTTGCATCCATTTATAAAAAGTTCCGGGTTTAAGCGAAACGACTTTTGGTAACAACAGAGTGAGGTTCTTGTACCGTTTGGCTTCATAATCCGAGTTCACGGATTTCAGCGTATCATCGAGCACCTCTGTGAATCGATCCAGATTGCCGGGTGGATTCTCAAATTCGATCATCCATTCATGTCCACCTTTGGAATCTTCACTCATAAACAGGGGACCAGCTGTGTACTCCTTAATAACGGCACCGGTCTCTTTGCAAGCAGACATCAGTGCCTTCTCTGCATTCTCCATGATCACCTCTTCACCAAAAGCATTGATGTAGTATTTGGTGCGCCCCGATATTTTGATCCTGTGTGGAATGAGGGAGGTGAATACAACTGTATCTCCGATCATATAGCGCCACAATCCACCATTGGTAGTAATGACCATGGCGTAGTTTACCCCTGTCTCCACCTCACCAACGCTATAGATGGGAGGATTGGACTCATTCAGGTGATCCATGGGAATGAATTCATAAAATACTCCCAGGTCGAGCATCAGCAGCATATCGTCCCGTTCCAGATCATCCTGGATCCCAAAAAAACCTTCCGAAGCGTTGTAAGTCTCCAGGTAATTCATCTTATCTGATGGAATCAGCTTATTGAACGTTTCACGGTAAGGGGTAAAACTGACCCCTCCGTGGGTGAAGAGTTCAAGGTTGGGCCATACCTCCAGAATATTGTTTTTACCGGTAAAATCGAGGACCGTCTTCAGCAGTACCAGGTTCCAGGAGGGGACGCCTGCAATGCTCGTAACATTTTCATTAACAGTGTGACAGGTAATCTTATCCAGCTTCTCTTCGAAATCGGGAATCAGCGCAATTTCTGAAGTTGGTGTTCGGATAAACTGTGCCCAGAAGGGGAGGTTTTCAATAAGAACAGCCGACAGATCCCCATAGTAGGACTGGTTGCTGAGATTATTTATCTCCGCACTTCCCCCCAGTGTAAGGGTTTTTCCTTTCAGAACGGCACTGTCAGGTCTCTGTTTCGTATAGAATGCAATCACATCCTTGCCTCCCCTGAAGTGGCAATCTTCCAGTGCTTCGTTGCTGACCGGGATAAACTTGCTCTTATCGGAGGTGGTGCCGGACGATTTGGCAAACCACTTGATCTCTGTGGGCCAGAGCAAGTTCTGTTCGCCCTCCCGAAGCCGGTTGATATATGGTTTTACATCATCGTAGGTACTGATAGGCACCCTCTCCTGATACTCTTCTATGGAATTGATGGAGTCGAAGCCGTACTGTACGCCCCAGGTGGTACGGAGCGCCTGTTCTATCAATCTACC
>DAOWNM010000078.1 GCA_030642565.1 Bacteroidota bacterium
ACATTATTTAAAAGTACTTAGCTCTATTTATTGTCGATCCAACCTCCCTTCATAATTAATACATATTTAATCTTTTATTAATCGAGAGCTTATGTTGCGGATGTAACATTGCAGTAAATAATGCAACGAAAAATCCGATGAAAAAAGCCATATATATAGCTGCAATATCCTTCAGCGCCCTCATGCCATTTCGTTCTGATGCAAATATAATTGCCATGAGTGTGGGGATAATGGATGAAATTCCAGCTCCTTCGCTTAAAACAAAAAACATGTTCACTTTCCAAGTACATACAAATGCCTATAACGAACTGGAGAATGAGTTGGGGGAAATAGATACAAGCTTTGTGCGACACCATCCTATTGATATGGAAGTGGCCAAGCGAATCCACCTGTTCGAAGAGACTTATGCCTATTTCAGCGAGGCAGCTCCGGGTACCTTTTCAGATCAGAAAGTAATCCACAAGCCAGTAATATATCAGTACGTACACAAAATCGAGAAGTATTATCGCAAGCAGTTTCGCGCAGGTGCCATCCCCCGGGAGCAGGCCAGTGAACAGTTGTGCAAGATACTTGATACAGCCATTATTCTCTTCTATTACAATACTGACAAATTTGAAAAAGCATTGAAAGATACCAGATCGGCAGCTGACCTGCAAGATCTCTTTATACAGATTCAGATTATCGAATCTGATGTTTAGCCATTTACGATCTAGTGATTATCTAAACACTTATAACCCTGAAATTAAATCGAACAATGATGAAGAATTTTTTTCTTGTTATGGGCCTGCTGTTGTTGAATATTACAGCTGTGGCACAGAACACCACTATTAGTGGGACAGTTATGGATCAAGCAGGTTATCCCTTGATTGGTGTGAATGTGGTAGAGAAAAATACCACGAACGGTACCATCACCAACGCTGAGGGATCTTTCGGTCTGACAGTGGATCAGGATGCTGTAATCGTGTTCTCGTTTATCGGGTATCAAACGCAGGAGTTCACCGTCAGCGATGATGCAGAATTTACGGTTACCCTGCATGACGATGTCTATTCCCTGGATGAGGCTGTTGTCACAGCTCTCGGGATTAGCCGGTCAAAGAAGTCTGTCGGTTACACCACTCAGGAAGTACAGATGGAAGCTCTTCAGAGCACCAGTGTGCAGAACATGGGCAATCTTCTCACCGGGAAGATTGCCGGATTGGCTGTAAGCAATCCTACGGGGATGTTCCAGGCGCCCAGCTTTTCATTAAGGGGAAGAAGGCCGCTGATTGTGATTGACGATATTCCCATGGAATCCGATTTCTTTGACATCAATCCTAAAAACATCGAATCGATCAACGTGCTGAAAGGTACCACAGCTTCTGCCCTTTATGGCTCAAGAGGCAGGAACGGAGCCATCCTGATCACCACAAAAAAAGCACAGCAGGAGGGATTGAATGTGACCGTATTCAACAGTACCATGGTTACAGCAGGTTTTACCGTATATCCGGAAACTCAGAACGAATATGGAAACGGTTCCAACGGCAAGTATGAATTCTGGGATGGAAAAGATGGTGGAATTTCCGATGGAGATATGGTATGGGGACCTGCATTTGCAGACAACCTGAATATTGCCCAGTGGAACAGCCCGGTCCGGGACATGCAAACCGGAGAAACCATTGAGTGGTATGGAGATGTTGCAGGAACCATGTATGATGACAGATCCCGGTACGAAAGGGTTCCCATTCCCTGGGAGTTCAATGATTTCCTGAATGAATTCCTGGAAACCGGTTACGTGACCAATACCGATGTATCAATCTCCTACAAAGGGGAAAGGAGTTCACAGCGGTTTTCCATCAATTACAACAAAATGAAAGGACAGGTCCCCAACACGGAACTTAATACTGGTGGAGCGAGCCTGATTTCCACTTACCAACTGGCCAAGAACCTGGAACTGGATACCAAATTCTCCTATAACAAGGTAAATTCTCCCAATTATCCCAGGTATGGGTATGGCCCGAAGAACCACATGTACACCATTCTGATCTGGATGGGCTGGGATGTGAATGCCAAGGATATGAAAGAGCATCTATGGGTACCCGGACAGGAAGGATACCGCCAGGCCAACTTCAATTACGCCTGGTACAACAATCCTTTCTTTGCAGCCTATCAGCTGAATCAACAGTACAACGAGGATTTGTACAACGGTCAAATCAAGCTGAAATATCACATTACCAAAGACCTATCTATCCAGGGCCGGATCTCGGGTGTGATCCGCGACCGTTTCGAAGACAGGCAGAGCCCTAAATCCTACCTGAACTATGGCGATCCCAGGGATGGGGATTACAAGACCTGGAACCGCAACTGGGTTCAGATGGACAACGATATCATTGCCACATACCACAAGCAATTGGGTTCCAGTGTAAACCTGACCCTGAATGCCGGTGCGGCCAGCTTTTATCACTCATTCGTGGATTATTACAATGCCACAGATGGTCTGATTGTCCCTGAGGTGTACAGCCTGAACAATACCAGGGGAAATGTAAAGGCCAGTACGTATAAGCAGCAGAAATACATCCAGAGCGCCTACGGAACAGTAAACCTGGATCTGATGGATGCCTTTTTTCTGACCCTCGCTGCCCGGAATGACTGGTCTTCGGCATTGCCGGAAGAGGATTATTCCTTCTTCTATCCATCGGCCTCATTAAGTACCATTGTTTCCAACCTGTTCGAGATGCCGGAGGCGATCAGGTATCTCAAACTGTATGGTTCATGGGCCAGGGTAGATGCCGATCTGGCTCCCCCGGTCTCTCCCTCTCATGCCAAAATCGAGACGAACCTGAATTCTTACCGTGCTTCCGTAGCCGGATATGCCAATCCTTATCAGTTTGAATCCTATTATGTCAATGCCGGAAGTTTTGACGGTAAAACCATGCTGGCATACCCTCCGGGGATTGTTAATCCGCTGATCAAACCGGAACAGTCCGTATCTTTCGAGCTTGGATTCTCTTCCTCTTTCTTCGCGAATCGACTGACCCTCGATGTGGCTTATTACAACGTGGTGGATAAGAACCAAATCATCAACCTGCCCACTTCGGAAGCTTCCGGGTTTAGCAGCAGGAAAGTCAATGGGAACGAATATACCACCAACGGGGCGGAAGTATTTGTAAATACAGTCCCCGTCAGAACGACCAATCTGGTTTGGAACCTCTCCTTTAACTGGGATCACCGTGTGAGAACACTGACCGATATCTATGGGGAGGCAGAGAAATATGGAAATTACTCCATAGGAGAACGGGTAGACAACTACTATGCCACAGGCTGGATGAAAAGCCCGGATGGAAGAGTGATCGTGGATGCCACCACCGGACTGCCTTCCAAGGATCCTTACCCACAGATGTTTGGACACCTGGAGCCAGACTGGAGATTCGGAATTCAGAACAGTGTCAAGTACAGGAATTTTACGCTTGATGTGGATATTGACGGAGTAGTAGGTGGTGTGATGTGGTCCAGGAGCGTGGAAAAGATGTGGTGGGGAGGCAAACACCCCAATTCCGTGGAGTACCGCGATGCTGACTACTTTGCCGGGATTCCCAACTATGTACCGGATGCTGTGAATGTCGCAGAGGGAGAACTGGTCAGGGATGCCGAAGGAAATATCGTATCCGACACACGTGTATTCCAGGAGAATACCACGGCCCTCAGCTGGCAGACCTGGTCACAGAACTATCCGTACCGGGCCAGAGTAGGAGAAGAGGAGAGTGAGTTTTTTGCCAATGTACTGGACAAGTCCTTTATCAAACTGAGGCGGGTGGCCCTGGCCTACGACCTGGGTAGCGTGATACAGTCCCATGCCATCAAAGGAGCACAGGTTGCCCTGTTCGGATACAACCTGCTTATTCTGAAAAAGGCCATGATCATTGATCCGGATTTCGGACATGACAACAACCTGCAGGATCCTTCAGCCAGGTATCTTGGTGCCAGTCTGACCCTTGATTTTTAGATGTTAACTATGAAATACTACGGTAAAATGAAAAATATATATTTATTAGTATTGCTGGTACTTATACTCTCTTCATGCAGGGATATGGACGAGGTGCGAGAAAATCCGAACAACGTATCGGAGACACACCCTCAGCTTTTGCTGACAAAAGTTCAATGGGATGCATTCCAGGTGGAAGGAACCAGTCCCCTCTTTGCTTCCAGAATGATAGTCCAGACCGATGGTGAACAGGCCGAGCAGTTCTACACCTGGAACCGGGCGAACTTCTATGACTACTCCCGCCTTCGGGATATTACGAAAATGATTGAAGAAGCCGAACGCATCGAAGAAGATGCCTACATGGCCCTGGGATTGTTTTTCCGCTCATACTACTTCTATAATCTTTCGCTGACTTTTGGGGATGTTCCCTATTCGGATGCCCTGAAAGGTGAATCCGACCAGGCGTATGAACCTGTGTATGACAGCCAGAAAGATGTATTCATGGGCATCCTCAATGACCTGGAAATTGCTGCCTCTCTTCTAATTGGCAATGAAGTGATTGAAGGGGACATTATATACGAAGGATCTGGTATGCAGTGGAAAAAACTCATCAATTCCTTTCACCTGAAAGTGTTGCTAACCCTGTCCAACAAAGCAGACGACTCTGATCTGGATGTGGCCAACGCGTTCAATGCCATTGTTTCCGGAGGTGATATGATGCTTTCCCTGACAGACAACGGCCAGATCGTGTTTGTGGACCAGCTGGGGAACCGGTATACCGAATTCAACGACAGCGGATACGGTTCGGCCAGGTATATGGATTCCACCTTTATCCAGCGACTGATTGACCGGGAAGATCCCCGTTTGTTTATCTATTCCGATCAGACCCCCAATTCCAAGAAAGCCGGTCTTCCGGTGGACGATTTTAACTCCTACGAGGGTGGTAATCCCATTGCACCTTACGCGGAAGTGAATGACAAAGCCTTCCGGGGAGATGTATCCAAGGTGAACCTGCGCTATACAACAGATCCGGTTACAGAGCCGCACATGTTAATGGGCTTTCCGGAACTGCAGTTTATCCTGGCAGAAGCTGTTATCAGAGGCTGGATCGCGGGAGATGCCAAGCTGTATTATGAGACCGGGATCAGGGCCTCTTTCCAGTTCTACATGGAGAATGCTGCCGAATACGCGGTCTATGTGGATGAAGCTGCTGCTGATGATTATATCGCGGGAACTCTGATCAACCTGGACAACGCGAGTAATGATGAGGAGAAAATTGACTATATGGTGACCCAGAAATACCTGCAGACATTTCTTCAGTCAGGATGGACGAATTATTTTGAACAGTTGCGTACCGGGTTTCCGGAATTCCTGACTCTGCCCGGTGTAACACCTCCCACACGCTGGATGTATCCCAATGCAGAGTACCAGAACAACACACAAAACGTTTCCGACGCCATAGCCCGTCAGTTTGGAGCCGGGAACGACAATACTAGGGAAATACCCTGGTGGTTAGAGTAGGCAAGTTGATTCTTTAGAGGCTGTCGCGGTTTCGCGGCAGCCTTGTTTTTTTTACGTAACTTATCCTGTCATGTCAATCAAAACTATTAAATACAATCATCTGTTACTATGTGGTTTGATTATCCTGATCCAGGCCTGTTCCAATTCAGCTTCAAAGGTTGAGCTCCAGATAGTAGAGGCTCCTGCCGGAAGCCGTTATTGTGGCATTCATGAAGAGGGCGAAACGATCATTCCCAACGGAAGAGTTCTCAGTCCTGCCGGTACCCAGTACATGGTAGCCCCCCATCCCTATGGACTTACCCTTAGCCCGGATGGGGACATGGCCATTACCTCCAATTCGGGAGTGAATCCCTTCTCCCTGTCCCTTATCAAAGGACTTACTGGCGGGGAGGTTACAGTGGAACAGATCCCCGACAGTCCTTTTACTGACCAGGGTGTCCTGAATGCCGTATTCATGGGTCTGGCTGTATCGGATGACAATCAGTATGTTTATGTGTCAGGGGGAGTGGATAACAAGATCTATGTCTTCGATACCAGTACCCGACAGAAAGTTGATTCGGTGGATTGTTCTCAATCCTTCCAGGGCAAAGATTATTCACACGGATACCTGGGAGACCTGGCCCTCTCCGGCGACGGGGAAAGGCTCTATGTAGTCGATCAGATCAACTTCTGCATGAATATCATCGACGTGACCTCCTCTACAGTTATCGACCGGGTAGAAGTAGGAAGATATCCCTTCGGTATCTGCCTTTCTCCTGATGACAAGAAAGCCTATGTGGCTAATGTGGGAATGTATGAATACTCACTGCTGGAAGGGATCACGGTGGAGAATTACAAGCAGGCAGGCCTGGAAAGACCTGCCTTTGCCTTCCTTTCCGAAAAGAGTCAAACCGGATACCGGGTCAATGATTCCATCAGCGTTCCTCCGCTGGGGGATCCAAACGATGAGGCCGCATTCTCCGTCTGGGCCATCTGCCTGGAAGATTCGATATACACTTCGTCAAAGATTAAAACCGGTTACCAGGTGGGGGATGTTATCGAAGGAATTCCCGCCGTGGGTGGTTCTGGTCCCAATTCCCTGGTGACCAATGACAAATACCTGTTTGTTACCAACGGGAACAACGATATTGTCTCGGTGATTGATCTCGCAACGGATCAGATCGTGCATGAAATCGCCCTTGAACTGGATCCCCGTTTCCGGAAAATGCGCGGAATAATTCCATTCGGGCTGGCCATCTCTCCGGATAACAGGAGATTGTATGTGGCCGAATCCGGCATCAATGCAGTGGCTGTCATTGATGCTTATACTTTTGAGGTGCTGGGCCACATTCCCACCGGGTGGTTCCCCTCGAAACTGGAGGTCACACCCGACGGAAGCAAGCTGGTGGTTGCCAATGCCAAAGGATATGGCAGCGGACCCAATGGAGGAGAACATTTTTCAGAAGGACCAGGGGGCTGGTACATCGGGAACCTGATGAGAGGGACCGTGTCGGTGATTGATATCCCCGGGGATGATGAACTGGAACAGTATACCAAAGAGGTATTGGATAACAACTTCCGAATCATACCCTACAAAAAAGAGAGCGGAGACCATCCCGTACCCCGGTATCCAGGGGAGAAAAAGAGCCCCATCAAATACATCGTTTTTATCACCAAGGAAAACCGTACCTATGATGAGGTCTTCGGTCAGTTGACCGGGGGCAAGGGGGATCCTTCCCTGGCCAGGTATGGAAGAGGAGCCTCGTTTTCCAACCGGGCATCCACGGATTCCATACACCATGCAAATATCATGGTTAACCACCTGTTGCTGTCCGGGCGGTTCTCTGTCTCGGACAATTTCTATGTGGATTCGGATGTGTCAGCCGACGGTTTCCGGTGGCTCAGCTGCACTTACCCCAACGAATGGACCGAAACCAGTGTAGCGGCTTCCTACGGAGGAAGAAGGGGCATGCAACTCACATCGGCTGCGCCGGGTAACTTTGCCTTTGTGGGTGCTTCAGGAGCCATTTACCCGGAAGATTACAATGAGGCTGGATCTATGTGGGAACACATGGAGAGAAACGGGGTGTCGACTCATAATTTCGGATTCAGCCTGGAGCTCTCAGGAGCCTATGCAGATTCCACTATGAAGTACGGCGGGGTCAGATATCTTGTGAACTACCCGGTGCCCGCTCCTGTATACAGTAACTCATCCGTCAGATATCCCACCTACAATATGGCCATCCCCGATCAGTTCCGGGCGGATGTGTTTATCGAAGAATATACAGAGAACTGGCTGATCAACGATACTGTTCCTCCTCAGTTTATTATCCTGATGCTCCCCAACGATCATGGAGCGGATGACCGGCCCCAGGCCGGATATCCTTTCAGGGAAAGCTATATGTGCGACAACGACCTGGCCCTGGGGCGGATTATCGAATTCCTGTCGCATACTCCTTACTGGAAGAACATGGCGGTTTTTGTGACCGAAGATGATGCCCAGAATGGCCGCGATCATATCGATGCCCACAGAAGCCTGCTGATGGTGATATCACCATACGCGAAACAAGATTATGTAAGTCATGTACATACCAGTTTTGGGAGTATTTTCAAAACCTTCTGGAATATCCTGGGGATCCCATACCTGAACCAGTACGATGCCGGAGCCACCGATCTGGCTGATATGTTTGCCGCTGATCCCGATCTCACTCCCTATCAGGCCATTCCTGTCGATATCCGGGTTTTCAATCCACAGTCCGCCCTGGATCCCTTTGATGAGGAGTTTAACTGGAGAGCAGTCATTGAATCCCCCAAACTGGATAATCCGGCAGATATGTCCAAATGAATATATATCCCGACCTGAGCGTTGATAGGATTACTGTTTTAAGAAACTCTTTGATTGCCTGTGGGTTGATCCTTGGGAGCATGATCATTTCTATCTCAGGCAGATGTCATACCCAGGATAGTTTAATTTATGCAGATACGATTCACCTGGATGCCGTTGTGGTTATCGGTCAGAGGGTTGAAGAAGCATTATCGGACCGGCCAGAAGCCATCTCGGTCATGAATTTCCGACAACTTGAATCTTTATCCCCCATGAGTATACCCGATGCCATGGTTGCCATGCCTGGGGTATTCATGCAAAAGACCAACCATGGTGGAGGCTCACCCTTTGTGAGGGGACTCACCGGATATCATACCCTGATAATGGTGGATGGGATTCGTTTGAACAATGCCATCTTCCGCTCAGGCCCCAACCAATACCTGAATACGGTGGATCCGTTAATGATCGATCAGATAGAAGTGCTGCGTGGACCTGGATCGGTGCAGTACGGGACCGACGCTATTGGCGGGACCATCTATCTGCGATCCGGAAAACCTCATTTCTCTATAGACGGATTAAAGGTGGGTGGTGCTATATATTCCAAATGGCAGAACAGGAATATGGAAAAAACGGGCCGGGCCCAGCTTCAACTATCCTCTCAAAAATTTGCAGTGATGGCTGGATTTACCCGGAAGGATTTTGGAAACATTGTAGCAGGAGGGAACCTTGGAAAACTGGATTATACAAGTTATGACGAATACTCGGCCGATGTGAAGGCCCTTATGAAACTGGGGCTATTTCAGACGCTAAGCATGGCCTGGCAGCATCATAAGCAAAATGATATTCAGCTCTATCATAAACTTGTATCAGGTGAATACAGCACCTATACATATGATCCACAGCTGAGAGATCTGGTCTATCTCCGGCACGAAATTACCCGGAGTCATTCTCTGTTTTCCGGCTTCCGGACCACCCTTTCCATGCACCAGTCGGACGAAATCAGAAAAAAGCAAAAAACGGGCAGTGAGGATATCTATACTGAACAGGACCTGGTCCGATCCTATGGCTTCACCTTTGAATGCCTGACCAGCAAAGCAGAGGACTGGCAGGGTGTAACCGGATTTGAGGTATACTATGACCGGGTGTCGAGCAGCACAGATAAGTACAGCCTGATTTCGGGGATCGATTCCACCTTCAGGGGGCTTTACCCGGATGGCTCCAGCGTCCGAAACATGTCTGTGTTTTCACTGCATACTTTGAGCCGTGGAAAATTTGAACTACGCGCTGGTTTAAGGTACAACCATTTTATACTCGGTCTGACAGACGACATATTCGGCGATCTGTCCATTAAACCAGACGCCCTGGTAGGAAGTCTCGGTGCATCCTGCCTGGTATTCCCGAATACGGATTTCTCATTTAGTATCCACAGTGCATTCCGGGCTCCCAACATCAATGATCTATCCAGCTTCGGAATAGCCGATTTCAGGTATGAGGTTCCCAATTTTGAACTTTCCCCCGAAAAATCTCTGAATAAAGAACTGGGGATCAAGATTGACCAGCGAAATATTAGTGGAGC
>DAOWNM010000091.1 GCA_030642565.1 Bacteroidota bacterium
AAATGGTTTCTCTCCTTCCTGATGCTGGTAGGCAGATTGGAACTCTTTACGGTACTGGTGCTTTTCTCCCCAATGTTCTGGAGAAGGTAGGCTCCTTTCCCTATACCCCTGACCATCCAGACCCGTTTGATTCCCGATCCCACAGACCGTTCTACGATCTCTTCGGTCAATTTCGGGGGAACTGCCAGGATCAGGTTCTCCACATCGCCTGGAAGATTCTATAGTTCCACTTTACCGAGACCCTGTCTGACAACCTCAGGTTCATCGCCGCTGCAGTCGATTATTGTAGATGGTTCCATTCCTCCGTATCCCCCGTCGATCACAACATCCACAAAATCACGGTACTCTTCAAAAATCAGCTCGGGATCGGTGGGATACTCCAGGATCTGGTCATCCTCTTTCAGGGAGGTGGTCAGGATGGGATTGCCCAGTTGCCGGACAATCTCCAGGATAATATTGTTATCGGGGATCCTGATCCCTACAGTTTTACGTTTCTGCTTGATCGATTTGGGAACCTGTGTGCTGGCGGTAAGGATAAAGGTGAAAGGACCGGGCAGGTAGGATTTCATCAGTTTGAAGGTCCTGTTGTCCACATGCCTGGCAAAATCGGAGAGGTGGCTCAAATCGGAACAGATAAATGAGAACTGCGCTTTTTCAGGCTTGATCCCTTTGATTCGGGCAACCCGCTCCACAGCCCTGGCTTTGGTAATGTCGCACCCCATGCCATAGACCGTATCGGTGGGATAGATGATTACACCACCATTTTGAAGCAGCTCAACAATCTTGTCGATCTGTCTCTGATCCGGACTCTTTTCATAAAGCTTCAGCATCATCATTTATGCGATAAACCGCGTAAAAATAGTATAATAACTGTATAAATGGATCCTGTTTTGTATTCTAGGCAAATGCAACCCCGAAACCATTCACAGGAAAGCTGTGATTAAAGAGGGAAAACTGATGGATGAGCATCTCTATGCCCTGTTGAAGGATCAATGGCTGGCTTCCTCCTCCGGCTGATCTTCATCTGCCTGGTCCCCTTCCTGAGCCTCATTATCATCATCCAGTTCCGATCGTTCAGGCTCGGGTCCCTGGTCGCGGTAGACGATGGCCAGGACTACTCCCGAAACGGCCCCGGTAATATGAGCTTCGAAAGAGACCTCGAAATCGAATGGCAGGAGACCCCACACCATGCTGCCATACCAGAATACCACCAACAGTGAGATGGCGGTCAGACTTCTGACGCGCCTGATTATCCCGCTCAGAAAGAGAAAGGTAGCCAGTCCGTAAATCAGTCCGGATGCTCCTATATGATAAGCCTCCCTTCCTACACCCCATAACAGAATACCTCCCATCAGGTAGATCAGGCCCCAGATCTTATAGGCAATATCGCGATAGAAGTAAAAAAGTGCCAGGCTAAGCAGCAACACTGGCATGGAGTTGTCAATCAGGTGTTTCCAGTTGCCATGGATCAGGGGTGAAAATAATATCCCTTGCAGACCGCTCCACTTCCTGGGGTACACTCCTCTTTCCACGAAAGAGAGCTCCATGCTGGTCTCGAAAAATTTCACTGCCCAGAGCAGCAGCAGGAAGAATCCGGGAAAAACCAGGCTGTATATAAACCGTTTCTTCTCTTCCGACATATAACAAAGATATCTTTTTTCCGATTGTGCTATCTTTAAAGAATAAAACCGGGGAACATGATTGAAATCTTGCTGGGAATACTGATACTGCTTGCTATTGTAAATGTGGTTATTGTTCTAAGGAACAGGAAATCGGTGGATACCTGGCCTCAATTGAAGGAGGTCGAATCTTCCATCCTCAGGTTCGAAACCGTACTGGAGAAAAATGAGAGAACACTAAAGGATGAATTTGAGCGGAACCGGAGAGAGAACCAGGAGACCGCCAAGGCCAACCGGGAGGAGTTGACCAGGTCGCTTCAATCTTTCGAGGTGAAGTTTGCCACCAATATCAAGGAGCTGAATGAATTGATCCGGCAAAAATTCGGGGATTTTAACAAGCAGCAGATCGATAACAATAGGCTGGCTACTGACCATATGAAAGGGATCCAGGAGACTATTGAAAAGCAGCTGTTGAGTATCCGAGATGACAATACAAAGCAGCTTAACGAGATGCGGGAAACCGTTGATGAAAAGTTGCAGACAACCCTGGAAAAGAGGCTGGGAGAGTCTTTTAAGCAGGTGAGTGAAAGGCTCGAACAGGTACATAAAGGACTTGGAGAGATGCAAACCATTGCCTCCGGGGTGGGGGACCTGAAAAAGGTTCTTTCCAATGTAAAGACCAGGGGTGTGCTGGGCGAATATCAGCTGGGTAATATCCTGGAGCAGATTCTTACACCCGATCAGTACAGCATGAATGTCTCCACAAAGAAGGGAAGCCAGGCACATGTGGAGTATGCAATCAAACTGCCGGGGAAGAGTACAGATGAGGAGGTCTGGATGCCGGTGGATTCAAAATTCCCCATTGAGTCGTATGAGTTATTGCTGGTGGCATATGACCAGGAGAATCCGGAGCAGATTGAAGCAGCCCAGAAGATTCTGATAAAATCGGTGGAGGGATTTGCAAAGGATATCAGCGAAAAATACCTCGATCCTCCCCATACCACCGACTTTGGGATTATGTTCCTTCCGGTGGAGAGCCTCTATGCTGAGGTGTTAAGGCATCCGGGACTCTTTGAAACCCTTCAGAGAACCCACAGGATCACAGTCACCGGACCCACCACACTCTCTGCTCTGCTGAACAGCCTGCAGATGGGATTCCGCACCCTGGCAGTACAAAAACGAAGCAGCGAGGTCTGGAAAGTACTGGGAGCAGTGAAGGCAGAGTTTGAAACTTTTTCAGATCACCTTAAGAAAGTGAGAAAGCAGCTGGATACCGCTACCGGTACCCTGGATAAACTTCAAACAACGCGGACCAACCAGATAGAGAGAAAACTGCGTACAGTGGAAACCCTGGATGCACCAGAATCGAAAGAGATCCTTGAACTGCCTTCCGAATCGGAAGAGAATATCCCCGAAGTTGAATAAATTGTTATTTTTTGCACCTTTTGTGTTTGTGAATAGAATTAATCTCTATATTTGAGCGATGTTTTAAAACTATGCCAAACAACATTCTGCATATTCTTCTCTTGGTGGTGGTACTGGTGATTGATCCAGGGTCGACCTGAGAGTGGTATTTAGAAGATAAAACATACCAAGCCATTCTCAGGATAGAGGATGGTTTTTTTTTGAGAATAATACGAGGGCTGAACAATGAAAATTCTATACCGGAGCCATACAAGTACCATGGGGCGCAGAATGGCAGGGGCGAGGAGCCTCTGGCGCGCCAATGGAATGAAAGAGAGTCAGTTTGGAAAACCGGTATTTGGTATTGCCAACTCATTTACCCAGTTTGTTCCCGGTCATACCCACCTTCACCATATTGGCCAGGAGGTGAAGCAGATCTTCGAAGAGGCGGGCTATTTTGCTGCTGAATTCAATACCATCGCCATCGATGACGGGATCGCCATGGGGCATGATGGGATGCTCTACTCACTTCCCTCCAGGGATCTGATTGCAGACAGCATCGAATATATGGCCAATGCACATAAGGTGGATGCCCTTTTTTGCATCTCCAACTGTGATAAGATCACCCCGGGTATGCAGATGGCAGCCATGCGACTGAATATACCGGTGATTTTTGTTTCGGGCGGACCCATGGAGGCGGGGCGTGATGGAGAGAGTGTCTATGACCTCATAGATTCCATGGTGATGGCGGCCGATCCATCTGTTAGCGACGAAAAGGTGGCCCGTGTAGAGAAGCTGGCGTGTCCCACCTGTGGCTCCTGTTCCGGGATGTTTACTGCCAACTCCATGAATTGCCTGAATGAGGCGATTGGACTGGCTCTTCCGGGCAACGGAACCATTGTGGCCACTCATGTGGAGCGGAATAATCTCTTTGAAAAAGCGGCTCATCATCTTATTGAAAATACTCTGAGCTATTATGAAGAGGGGAACGAAAAGGTGCTACCGCGCTCTATCGGGACCTATGAGGCTTTTGAAAATGCCATGACCCTGGATATAGCCATGGGAGGATCTACCAATACGGTACTGCACCTGCTGGCCATTGCACATGAGGCCGAAGTTGATTTTGGCATGAAAGATATTGACCGCCTGTCACGTACTACGCCGGTGTTAAGTAAAGTGGCACCAAGCTCCAGCTACCATGTGGAGGATGTGAACCGGGCCGGCGGGATCATGGGTATCCTGTCGGAACTGGACCGGGGCGGACTGATCAACAGGGATGTGAACCGGGTGGATGGGCGAACCCTGGGTGAGGCCATGGAGTGCTGCGATCTGATCAATAACCAGCCGTGCGACCGCAATGAGGAGCTCTACTCAGCGGCTCCGGGAGGTAAATTCAACCTGACCCTGGGATCGCAGGATGCCAGGTTTGAGGAGTTTGACCTGGACAGGGAGACCGGTTGTATCCGGAGTATTAAGAATGCCTATAGCAGCGATGGGGGACTGGCCGTTCTTACAGGGAACATCGCTCTCAAGGGATCTATTGTGAAGACAGCTGGTGTTTCAGAGAAGGTACTTCAGTTTGAAGGTCCTGCCAAGGTATATGACTCACAGGATGATGCCTGTGATGCCATTCTTGAAGGCAGGGTGAAGGCCGGGGATGTGGTGGTGATCCGCTACGAGGGACCAAAGGGAGGGCCCGGTATGCAGGAGATGCTCTATCCCACAACCTATATAAAGTCGAGGCAACTGGGAGAAAAATGTGCACTGATTACAGATGGTCGTTTTTCCGGGGGTACATCCGGACTCTCCATCGGTCATATTTCGCCCGAAGCAGCAGATGGTGGTGCCATCGGACTTATCAGGGATGGTGATATGATCCGAATCGATATTCCTGCCCGATCCATGGATCTGCTCCTGAATGATGAGGAGCTGGAGCAGCGAAGGAGAGAGGCCGATAGCACTCCCGAAGGATGGAAACCGGTGAGGGAACGTGAAGTGTCCAAAGCCCTGAAAGCCTATGCCAGCATGGTATCGTCGGCAGACAGAGGAGCCATCAGGCAACTTGATGAATCTTAACACAGAACCACAAAATTATAACAGCATGGAGACAGAGACAAAAAAGAAGGAAACTGAGGAGAAAACAGCCGGACAAAAGATGACCGGAGCCGAAGCCCTTATAAAAGCTTTGCTGGAGGAGGGAGTAGATACTGCTTTTGGCTATATAGGAGGAGCCATAATGCCCATTTACGATGCATTGTTTCATTATGAGGATCAGTTGAAGCATGTGATGGTGCGGCACGAACAGGGGGCCATCCATGCAGCTGAGGGCTATGCCAGGATCTCCAGAAAACCGGGTGTATGTTTGACCACTTCGGGACCAGGTGCTACCAATCTGGTAACCGGGCTGGCCAATGCCATGCTCGATTCCGTACCACTGGTCTGTATTACCGGGCAGGTGGGCGCCCCTATGCTGGGAACAGATGCTTTCCAGGAGACCGATATGGTCAGTGTTTCCATGCCGCTCACCAAATGGAACTACCAGATAACCAATGCCGATGAGGTCTGCGATGTTATAGCCAAGGCTTTTTTCTATGCCAATTCAGGGCGGCCCGGCCCGGTGCTGATCGATATTGCGAAGACTGCTCAGGTTGAAGAGGTTGAGTTTAACTATAAGAAACGGACACAGGTGAGGAGTTACCTGCCCAATCCAAAACCAGACCCTGCAAGTATTGAGGCGGCAGCCGGGTTGATCAATCAAGCAGAGCGTCCTTTTGTGCTTTGCGGACATGGAGTGACCATCTCCAGGGCCGAAAAGGAGTTTATGAAGTTGGTTGAACTAGCTCAGATTCCCGTCGGACATACACTGAATGGTTTATCCGCCTTTCCGGAAGATCATCCTCTTTCCGTAGGCATGCTGGGGATGCATGGTAACTATGCACCCAACGTGAATACCAACAATTGTGATGTACTGATCGCCATTGGAATGCGGTTCGATGACCGGGTAACCGGGACTGTGAATACTTACGCCAAACAGGCCAAGGTGATCCATATTGAGATCGATCCTTCCGAGATCGATAAGATTATCAAGACCGATGTGGCCATTAACGCCGATGCCAAGCAGGCACTCCAGCTGTTGCTTCCGAAGATTAAACCCGCCGAGCACAGTGAATGGCTTAACTCGTTTAAGGAACTGGAGAAGAAAGAGATAGAGAAGGTGATCAACAAGGATTGCTTTTCAAATGATCCCAAGATGCATATGGGAGAAGTAATCCATAATTTATCAGTGAAGACCGATGGAAGGGCCATAGTTGTTACCGATGTGGGCCAGCACCAGATGGCAGCAGCCAGGTATTACAAGCATAAGGAGCCCAACTCCTGGGTCTCTTCGGGTGGATTGGGAACCATGGGTTTCGGGGTGCCGGCTGCTATGGGTGTGGCCTTTACCAATCCCGATCGTCCGCTGGTTTCCATTTCGGGCGATGGTGGCTTTCAGATGACCATCCAGGAGCTGGGTACCATTGCCCAGTACAACCTGCCGGTGAAGATGATTCTGCTGAATAATCAGTATCTGGGTATGGTACGGCAGTGGCAGGAGCTGTTTAATGAGCGCCGTTATGCCAGTACCGGGCTTACCAATCCCGATTTTATCAAGATTGCCGAGGGTTTTGGGGTTCCGGGAAGGAAGATCACCGACCGGGAGGAGCTGAGCCAGGCACTGGATGAATTGCTGGCCAAAGAGGGTCCCTGCCTGCTGGAAATAGGGATTCAGCAAGAGGGGAATATCTTTCCCATGATTACCCCGGGCGCATCAGTTTCAGATATCCGTTTAGATTAATAAATAAAAGGAAGAAAGAGTATGGAAAAGGAATATACAATATCGGTTTTTAGTGAGCACAAGGTGGGTCTCCTGCACCGGATCACTGTGATTTTCTCACGCAGGAAGATCAATATTGAAAGTTTAAATACATCTGAATCTGAGGTGAGGGGGATCTATCGGTTCACTATTGTGATCCATGCCACTGAGGATATGACCAAGACGGTGACCAAACAGATCGAGAAGCAGATCGGGATACTGAAGGCATTCTACCATACCCTGGATGAGATTGTATACCAAGAGATCGCACTTTACAAAGTGCCTACAGCTTCATTTGCCAACGGGAACGAGGTAGAGAGGCTGATCCGCAAGCACAATGCAAGGATTCTTACCATTGAACCGGAATATATTGTCGTTGAGAAAACCGGTCATAAAGAGGAGACCAGGCAGCTCTTCAGGGAGCTTGAATCGTATGGTGTGCTCCAGTTTGCAAGATCGGGCCGGATTGCACTTACCAAGCAGATCAAGGAGATCTCGGCCTACCTGAAGGAGATTGATACACACCATCAGGCCACAGCCAATGATACCGTAACCTATTAACCAATAGTGATTAACAATTAACAAATAACCAATAACATTTTTACAAAATGGCAAAATTGAATTTTGGCGGCGTTGAGGAGAATGTCGTAACCCGGGAAGAGTTTCCCCTTTCAAAGGCACAGGAGGTGCTGAAGGATGAAGTGATTGCAATCATCGGATACGGTGTACAGGGCCCGGCCCAGGCACTGAATCTGAAAGACAACGGGATCAACGTGATCATCGGTCAGGCACCCGAATTCAAAGCGGATTGGGACCGGGCAGTAAATGATGGCTTTGTACCCGGTGAATCCCTTTTTACCATTGAGGAGGCTGCGGAGAAGGCAACAGTGATTCAGTACCTGGTATCGGATGCGGCGCAGCGCACCGTATGGCCCAAACTGGAGCCGTGCCTGAAGGAGGGTGATGCACTCTATTTCTCACATGGATTCTCAATAACCTATAAGGAGCAGACCGGTGTGATTCCTCCCAGGAATGTGGATGTGATCCTGGTGGCCCCCAAGGGTTCCGGTACCAGTGTAAGGCGCAATTTCCTGGCCGGAACAGGGATCAACTCCAGTTATGCTGTTTTCCAGGACTACACCGGGAATGCCGAGGAGCGCACCCTGGCCCTGGGGATCGGGATCGGATCGGGATATCTCTTTCCAACCACCTTTGAAGATGAAGTATACAGCGACCTTACCGGCGAACGTGGTGTGTTGATGGGCGCTCTGGCAGGGATCATGGAGGCTCAGTACCAGGTGTTGAGGGAGAACGGACACTCACCCTCAGAGGCATTCAATGAGACTGTAGAGGAGCTGACGCAGAGTCTGATTCGCCTGGTGGACGAGAACGGTATGGACTGGATGTATAGCAACTGCAGTGCTACTGCCCAGCGGGGTGCGCTTGACTGGAAACCCAAATTCAGGGATGCCACGCTTCCCGTTTTCAATGATCTCTATAACAGGGTAAAGAGTGGTGAAGAGACCAAAGTTGTTCTGGAAAAGACCAGTGGAGCAGACTACAAAGACCATCTTGAAGCTGAGCTGAAGGAACTTAGGGAGTCTGAGATGTGGCAGGCGGGAGCAACGGTAAGGAGTCTGCGGCCCAGGGACAATTAAGAGTCGGTTATTGCCAGAACCGCTTTTTCTTCTTAAATTTGCCGTTCGGGCAAGTCTTATACGACCAGCTCCTGCTCAATTCCCCCAGGACCGGAAGGTAGCAAGGGTACGCGGTTGTAGCGGTGCGATATAAGTAGCTTGCCCGTTTTTTTGCATCTTATTTAACTAACTATAAGAATCTTAAATCATGGAAGAAAAAGTAAAAGCACCTTTCTGGAAACCCGCCCTGATCTATGGGGCCATTCTTGGTTTTGTATCTGTTTTCCTTTCACTGGTTTTCTATTTTATTGGAATGGCTACCGACAGCTGGACGAATTGGGTTAATATGTTGATCATCCTTGCCCTGCTGGTCTATCTGATGCTACACTACAGGAAGGAGTACCTTGGAGGGTACGCAAGTTTCGGACAGATATTCGTTATGGTGCTTGTTTCTGCTGGTATTGTCTCCACAATCATCGGAGCTCTGTACACCTACCTGCTTTATTCGGTCATTGAACCTGGTCTTGTGGAGCAGCTAAAGATCGCGACAGAAGAGAAGATCATGAGCAACTCCAGAATTCCGGAGAGCATGTACGACGACATCTTTGAAAAGATGGAGAAGCGTACCACTGCAGCCTTTATGACCAAGATGTCATTGATTATGGGTCTTATTGTGAATGCCATTATCGGACTGATAGTAGCGGCCTTTATCA
>DAOWNM010000127.1 GCA_030642565.1 Bacteroidota bacterium
TAAGGAACAGTATGCACCAACCAGATCATCAAGAAAACCCTGACTGGTCTTAGTAACAATCGTCTGATCATCACTGTGACATAGGATACAGTTAGAATTGGTATCGATACCGTTTGTACCATTTTTACCGTCAACACCGTATATATCGACGTTATCACCGATGGAATGGAATGGGAGAAAAGTGTTACATTCGTAATGAACTTTCCATAATATCATTAAGCTGTATGCTGATACCAGGAAAGAACGTTTCTAAATATATGAACACTGTTGAACCCAGGGAGTTTATGTTCAAAAACATGACGAAGAGGAGCCGGATGTTGCACCTGGTTTTAATTATTCTGGTCTGGACCACTGCCTGTAAACAGGATCAACTTACAGTAAAGATTGCCGTAACAACAGATGTACATGGTATGATTTATCCGCACGACTTTATCAGTCGAACCTCTTCTGACCATTCTCTGGCCCATATATATAGTTACGTCTGTGAACAGCGGGAGAAAGAGGATACCCTGTTTTTCCTGCTTGACAACGGTGATTTCCTGCAGGGCCAACCCACAGTATACTACTACAACTTTGTGGATACGCTCCGTGAACACCTTTCGGCACGGGTGATGAATTTCATGGAATATGATGCCGGGACAATCGGGAACCACGACATTGAAGCTGGTCCGCAGGTGTATGACAGGATTGATACAGCATTACAATTTCCCTGGCTGGCTGCCAATGCGGTAAATACTGCTACCGGGACACCTTACTTTGAGCCATACACCATCCTGAAAGCCGGACGGAAAAAAATTGCAGTACTGGGACTGATCACACCCGGGATTCCCGGATGGCTTCCCAAAAACCTCTGGCCCGAAATGGAATTCCGGGATATGGTTGAAACAGCCAGTGATTGGGTTCCGCGGATCATTGAAGAGGAAAAACCGGACCTTATGGTAGGCCTGTTCCACTCAGGAACCGATGCCTCTTATGGTGGAAATCCTGATCCATACCTGAACGAAAATGCTGTTATACTGGTTGCTCAACAGGTCCCTGAATTTGATATCATTTTCGCGGGACACGATCACAGGGTTTCCTGCCAGCGAGTGACCAACAGTGTGGGTGACACTGTTCTGATCATTGATCCGGGCAGCCACGGAAGATATGCAGGTGAAGCAACAATCACCTTCGGACCGCAAGCGGTCAGAGTCACTGGGCAAAATATCCCCATGCAGGGGTACCCTCCCTCCAGTATTTTTTTGGAACAATTCGCTCCTGAATTTGAAATCATATCAGATTACCTGCAGGACACCATTACCTGGCTCGCCGATAAAATGGCCGGAGTGGATGCCCTATTCGGACCCTCTTCCATGATATCGCTGATCCACAATGTACAACTAGATCTGACAGGTGCGCAGCTCTCTTTTACGGCTCCTCTCTCCATCTCAGCGGTGCTGCAAGAAGGAGCGCTGCTGGTCTCCGATATGTTTAAACTCTACCGGTTTGAAAACATGCTATACCGGATGGAACTCACAGGAGCTGAGATCGATGGATTCCTTGAGCATGCGGTGGGATCATGGTTCAACACTATGGTTGGTCCCGGGGATCACCTTCTTCAATTCAGGCCCGATCAACCCGGACAGCTGTCTGCTCCATACTACAACTTCTCTTCGGCGGCAGGAATAGATTATACCGTTGATGTTACAAGAGCTTCCGGAGATCGTGTAACCATCCAGGCCCTTTCAGATGGAACCCCATTTAAGGAAACCACTACCTACAGTGTGGCCGTGAACTCGTACCGTGGAAACGGGGGTGGCGGACATCTGACCGCCGGTGCCGGAATCCCGAAAGAGGAACTGATAAACCGTATCTCCTGGTCCACCGACCGTGACCTCCGTTTTTATCTGATGGAATATCTCATGCAACAGGATACCCTCAAACCCCATACCGATTTTAACTGGTCCTGTATCCCGGAGCAGTTAACCGGACCGGCCTCTGTATCTGACCGAAGAACCATAGATTAGAGATTATGCTCCATAATTAATATTTAATTTTTAGTTTTACACTTGTGAGGAAAAATACCAGAAAACTTTTTTCACCCTCATTGGTTCTATTTATGCATAAAGAATTGAAGCATGGATGTGAAAGGAAAAAACTTTACCCGTTTCCTGGAAAGGCAACAGGCACACAATGATCAGCATGATGCCAGAGCGAAGGCGAAACAACACTCCAAAGGCAAATTAACCGCATGGGAACGAATTGATATCCTGTTTGATGAGGATACATTCGAAGAGGTTGATGCCTATGTGACCCCCGATAAAACCGATACAGGTTTCGGAAAGGTCCAGCAGGCTTACGGAGATGGAGTGATCATTGGTCATGGGCTGATACGTGGCAGGCTTACTTTTGCCTACTCACAGGATTTCACCGTTATGGGAGGCTCCCTGGGCTCGGTCCACGCGGCCAAAATCATGAAGATCCAGGATATGGCACTGAAGATGGGGGCTCCCATGATCGGACTCATCGATTCGGGAGGTGCCCGTATCCAGGAGGGAGTAGCAAGTCTCGCAGGGTATGCCGGTATTTTCCACAGGAACGTTCAATCGTCAGGGGTCATCCCCCAGATCTCAGTAATTCTGGGCCCTGCAGCGGGCGGAGCTGTTTACTCTCCTGCGATCACCGACTTTGTATTTATGACCGATCAGACAAGCTACATGTTTGTAACCGGTCCCAATGTGGTGAAAGAGGTGCTGAATGAGGATGTATCTTTGAATGATCTGGGTGGTGCAGGGGTCCACTCTAAGAAGAGCGGCGTGGCACACCTGGTCTACCCGGATGAAGAGAATACCCTGATGGGTGTCCGCCAGCTGCTTGCCTACCTTCCCTCAAACAACATGGAGAACTCACCAGAAATGGAGTTGTCGAGCGATGAAACCAGTGATGTAGAGGAGAAACTAAGGGATATTGTGCCGGACGACCCCAATAAACCATATGATGTAAAAGAAGTCATCAGGCTAAATGTGGATAAGCGCTCCTTTTATGAGATCGCCGAGAACTATGCCCAGAATATAGTGATCGGGTTTGGAAGGCTGGATGGAAAAGTAATCGGCATCGTGGCTAACCAACCTAAAGTACTTGCAGGAACACTCGATATCAACTCCTCCAACAAAGGAGCCCGTTTTATCAGGTTCTGTGACGCCTTCAATATTCCACTCCTGATCCTGGAAGATGTACCGGGATTTTTGCCGGGGATTGACCAGGAACATAATGGAATCATCCGTCACGGGGCCAAAATGCTCTATGCATTTGCCGACTCTACTGTCCCCCGAATCACGGTGATCCTTAGAAAATCCTATGGAGGAGCCTACTGTGTAATGAACAGCAAGAACCTGGGGGGCGATTTCAATTTTGCTTGGCCAACAGCCGAAATTGCAGTGATGGGACCCGAAGGTGCTGTAGCGATCCTCTACAGGAAAGAGCTGGCTGCATCGGATGATCAAGCTGCTATGAAGAAAGAGCTGGCTGCAAAGTACAGGATTGAAATTGCCAATCCCTATGTGGCAGATGAACGCGGTTTCATCGACGAAGTGATCGATCCGGCCGAGACCAGGCTAAAACTGATCCGTGCCTTTGAGGCACTTGAAACAAAACAAATTGATAACCCTGCCAGGAAACATGGTAATATTCCTCTTTAAATTTCGTTCATGAAAATTAAGAGTTTATTGATAGCCAACCGGGGCGAGATCGCCATCCGGATTATAAAGACCGCCAGGAAAATGGGTATCCGGTCTTATGTGATAAAAACAGCGAAAGAACCCAACGCATGGTATCTTGAGGAGGCGGATCAGATCATCGACTTTTCTGAAAGTTATGATGATGTGATCCCGGAATTTCTGGATATTGAGCGGATTATTCAGAGTGCCGGAAAGCACAAGGTAGATGCTATTCATCCCGGGTACGGATTCCTTGCAGAGAACCCCGATTTTGCGAGAAGATGTGAAGAGGAAAAAATCACATTTATTGGTCCTTCCCACGATGCCATCTATCGCATGGGGCATAAGACCATTGCCAAAGAGCTGGCCAGGGAAAACAGTGTCCCCCTGCTGGACGGAAGCCAGGGAGCACTATCCGATGCAGAAGAGGCCAGGAAAATTGCAAACAAAATTGGTTACCCGGTGATCCTGAAAGCTGCAGCCGGAGGCGGCGGACGGGGCATGCGGGTGGTGGAGAAAGAGAAAGACATTGAAAGGATGTTCACCCTGGCCACCAATGAAGCTGAAAAGGCCTTTAATAATCCCGATCTGTTTCTCGAGAGGTTTGTGAGGGAACCGCGCCATATTGAGTTCCAGATCCTGGGGGATCAACATGGAAACATTGTACACCTGGGCGAACGGGAATGCTCGATCCAGCGAAAACATCAGAAACTGCTGGAGGAGTCCCCCTCCCCTGCACTGGACAGTGCCCTCAGAAAAAAGATGGGAGAAGCAGCCATTAAAATCGCCAGGTCTGTGAACTACTATTCGGCCGGAACCGTCGAGTTCCTGCTGGACGATGACAACAGTTTCTCCTTTATGGAGATGAATACCCGTATCCAGGTTGAACACCCGGTCACCGAGATGGTTACCGGGATCGACCTGATCGAACAGATGATTCTGATTGCTGAAGGGGAAAAAATTCCATTTACCCAGAAGGATATCAAACTGAATGGCTGGGCCATCGAATGGAGAATCAACGCCGAAGATGTACAATCCGGATTCTCCCCCAGTCTCGGTACCATCGAAAAAATCTCCTGGACAGAGAATGAACATATCAGGGTGGATACCGGGGTCAGGGACGGATCGGTTATTACTCCCTACTATGACTCCATGATCGCCAAACTGATCATCCATGCTGAAACCCGGGAAAAGGCCCTGCAACAATCAAGTATGGCCATCAGGAAATTCTGGATCAAAGGGCCCAAAACAACCCTCGCGTTTTGCAGGGCAGTTCTTCAGAACCGCAACTTCAGGAAAGGAAAATTCAATACCTCTTTTCTCAGCAAGGAGCTGAAGATTCATTACCAAAACGAACCCGATGAAGCACTGCTGGCCGCATTTTTTGCCACATACGATTATGCCCGGGAGATGGATGAAAATGAGGAAAAACCACTTCATACAGAGAATGGCAAGGCGATTACCCCTTGGGTATTAAAAAAACGGTTACGATAAACCCGGATCAGGATATGGCACGTTCAGCAAAGAAGAAAAAGACGACCAAGCTCATAGCGCTCAGCTCAACCAATAAGGCTTATGAGTTTAAAAAACCCCTTCAAAAACGGATTAAGTACCAGGGGGAAGAGGTGGATATCAAACTTCATGAAGACCCCAATGGATTCTCCTATATTGTCTGGAAGAACAAAAAATATATGCTCGATGTGATCGAGAAGAAGCAGAACCGGTATACCATTATGGTCAATAGCGTCTGGCACTCCTTCACAGTGGAAACCCCCGTCTCACTGAAACGCAAAAGATTTTTGGAAAAACAGGGCGATGCATCCTCTTCTGTCTCCATTGAGGCTCCTATGCCGGGAAAAATCATTGATATCCTGGTGGAAGAGAACGGTGAAGTTAAGGAGGGCGAACCCATCATCATCCTGGAGGCCATGAAGATGCAAAACGAAATTACCAGTCACATCTCCGGTATCGTTCAATCAGTTTCTGTAAAAAAGAATGAATTGGTTATGAAGGATGATGTATTGATCGAGATCCGGAAGGGCTGAGTTCCTACCGCAACAATATCTCATTCAACACATGATATTCAGGTCCGCCGGGGCCCAATATGCTTTGGAAGAACACCAGCTTTTCAAATATGACTGTGCCGCTGAACTGCTGATTCATCTCTTCGACTGTTTTGTAATACTTCTCTAAATTGTGCAGGCATCTCACCCTGCCCAGGGTGAGATGTGCCCTGAATGGCTGCTCTTCTACAGGGATACCACACACTTCAAGTACACGGTCCACCTCGCACTTTAGTAATTCAAAAAAATCTGTCTCCTCAAATCCCACCCAGATCACCCTGGGTCGTTTCCGCGGACCAAAACTGGCCAGTCCGGTCATCTCCAACCGGGTTCGCTCCGGGATTTTTACTCCGGCATGCAGGGCTCTCCCAATCTCCGTAATTGCCGATACCTTTGTATCACCTATAAATCTGAGTGTTACATGATACCGGTCCGGATCTACCCAGCTGATCCGCTCCCCTTCAAAGGCAGTCATTAAAAGGTGACGTGCCTGGAGTATTCCCTGTTCCACACGAAGAGGTAATCCGATAAATGTTCTATAGTATTGGTTTTTCATTTACAATACCACCTGTTTTCCATAAATTGGTCCTTACAAAAGTATCAAATCGTCTAAAACCAGGAACCCATGAAGAAATTTGCTGTTTTGCTATCAGGATGCGGTGTTTTCGACGGCGCCGAAATACATGAGGCCACACTGAGCCTGCTGGCTATTGTCAGGAAGGGATGCAGTTACGAGATTTTTGCTCCCGATATCAATCAGCACCATGTAATAAACCACATTACAGGTGAAGAGATGGAGGAGACCAGGAATGTGCTGGTAGAGTCGGCCCGTATCGCCCGCGGCAATATCAGGAATCTGAAGAAGTTCAACCCTGCCTCTTTCGATGGTCTGCTATTACCAGGTGGTTTCGGTGCTGCCAAAAACCTATCAACCTGGGCCTTTGATGGGGCCGATGCCTCCGTCCTTCCGGAGGTGGAAGAGGCCATTACCGGGATGGTAGCTCTGAAGAAACCCGTAGGAGCCCTCTGCATCTCACCGGTAATTCTGGCGAAAGTACTTGGAAAGGTTCACCTGACCATTGGTGATGATGAAAGTACCATCGACGCACTGGAAACGCTGGGTGCAAATCACGTCTATACCACCCATGGAGAGGTGGTGGTTGACCCCGACTACAACCTGGTAACCACCCCCTGCTATATGCTCGATTCAACCATCGACCAGATTGCCGACGGTGCCTTCAACCTGGTGGATGCTATGATCAAACTGATGGAGTAGATCCCTTCTGTTTTAGTAACGGATCTGGGTTTCAGGCATCGCTTTAATCAGCCAATCAATCTCTTCCCTTGAGATGTGATTGCCCTGGATATTCAACTCCTTTAAATTTACGGAAAGGGAAATGAGTTCCCTGGGTATTTTTGTGAGTTTATTATTTGAAAGATCCAGTATTTTCAATGCCTTCAAATTGCTGAGCCCTTCTGGAAGTTCTCTGAATCCATTGTGCTCCAGGTTCAGAACCTTCAGGCTGCTTAGCCCGTAAAGCTGAACAGGGAACCTCGACAAACCATTTTCTCCCAAATTCAGGGAGCTAAGCTGGCCCATTTTCATGATCTCCGGTGGCAGGGAAACAATTTGATTCTCCGACAGATCCACTCTGTCCAACAGGGGCAGCAACAGAATTTGCTTGGGAAAGGCTGTCAAATTGTTCCCGTTGACATATAAGCCCTGCAAATAGTGCAGGGATGAAATTTCTGCCGGTAACACGCTCAATTCATTGTAGGCCAAATCAAGGGAAGCCAGGTAGGTAAACCGGCCTATTTCAGAGGAAAGCCTCCCCATTTTCCGCCCGTGAAAGGAGAGTTTGAGTACATTGTCCGGACCGGCAGCAACTGCTTCCTGGATACTCTCATACCTTTTTGCCCTGTACA
>DAOWNM010000315.1 GCA_030642565.1 Bacteroidota bacterium
GAAGAGTGCCATTGCCGGAAGCTGGGAAGAACATTCAATGCTGGCTTCAGGTAGCTGGCACAGGGTTTCAGTAGAGGAAAGTGGCATACATAAACTGACATATGAGCAACTCCAGGAGCTTGGTCTCGTGAACCCGGCCACAGTCAGGGTTTACGGATCAGGCGCCAGGCTTCTCCCGGAACAATTTTCCCAGGGGTATACAGACGATCTGGAGGCACTTCCCCTTTACATCCAGAAGGGAACGGACGGGATGTTTGGCCCGGGCGATCATATCCTCTTCTATGCCAACGGTCCGGTGAGCTGGCATTTTGATGAAGGGAGTGGAATCTATCTGCACCAGTTGCACACCTACTCCTGGAAAGGCTATTACTTTCTGACCGGCAGCAAGGGAGAGGCAGAGTCCCCCGAAGATACGGAATTAAGTACCGGGACACCCACCCATACCGTAACATCATATGATTTCTGCGACTTTCACGAAGATGAGACCTATAACCTGATTCTCTCGGGAAGAGAGTGGTACGGCGATCTGTTTAATATGAACCTTACAGAGAACTATCCTTTTGACATAGAGGGAAGAGTTGAAGGGGAGCCGGTAACCATCCGGACAGTGGCTGCAGCCCGTTCGGGTGTCAGCTCCACCTTTTCCGTAAGCGCAAACAATGACCTGTTGGGAACACTTACAGTAAACGGGACCAATCTGAGCCACTACACTTCAACCTATGCTTATGAAACTTCGAAACAGTTCAGTTATCAGCCCGACCGGGATGAACTAACCGTTACAGTGACATACAACCGCCCCGATGCCAACTCTGAGGGGTGGCTCAACGCCATTACTATCAACGGCAGAGCAAGCCTTTCACTTTCAGGCAACCAGCTGGTCTTTAAAGACTCCAGAAGCGCAGGGCCCGGCAATATCAGTCAGTTCAGGGTGAACAATGCAAACAGTGACATGATCATCTGGGAGGTCACCGATCCCGGACACCCTCAAAACATAGCCTACACGCTTGCTGGTTCCGTTGCCAGTTTTACCATTGAAACCAACAGCCACAGGGAATTCATTGCTTTTCGGCCCGAAGGCAGCTACCCCACCCCCGCCTATAACGGAGAGGGATTAGGTTCGGTGAAGAACCAGGATCTGCACGGGCTAAATCATCCGGAAATGGTTATTCTCACTCCGGAGCTCTTTCTTGAAGAGGCAAACATGCTTGCTGAATTCCGAAGGGAGAACGATGGTATGGATGTAGCAGTAGTAACGCAGCAGCAGGTATTCAATGAATTCTCTTCCGGTGCACCCGATGTGACAGCCATTCGCAATTTCATGAAGATGTTCTACGACCGGGCGGGCGGAACAGGCAACAGCTGCCGGTATTTGCTATTGCTGGGTGACGGATCGTACGACAACCGTGGTAGTGAAGAGAAACATAATAATACCAACCTGATCCTCACCTACCAGTCGGAAGAGTCTCTCTCCCCCACCAGTTCCTATGTCTCCGATGATTATTTCGGTCTGCTCGACACCGATGAACAGATGTATAACGGACTCCTGGACATAGGGATCGGACGCCTTCCGGCATCTGACAGTGAGGAGGCTTCAGCCCTGGTGGAGAAAATTATCGGTTACAGCAACCCGGACAAACAGGGCGGATGGCGAAACCAGCTCTGCTTTATCGGCGACGATGAAGACGCCAACATTCATATGCGGCAGGCCGATGAACTGGCAACCTATGTGACGGACCACTACCCGGAATACAATATCAATAAGATCTACCTGGATGCCTATCCGCAGGAGGAGCTCTCGACCGGTACCAGTTACCCCGATGTAAACAGAGCCTTCAACGACCAGGTAAACCGGGGTGCACTGATCATCAATTATACCGGTCATGGCGGAACCCAGGGACTTGCCCATGAAAAGATCATCACCTCAAACGATATCCGCTCCTGGAGCAACAAAGAGATGCTGCCGCTCTTTATAACAGCAACCTGCGAATTCAGCAGGTATGACGAGTACGATCTTTCAGAGGACCTGGAGATAATCTCCGCGGGAGAATATATGCTTCTCAACACTGAAGGGGGCGGTATTGGCCTGTTTACCACCACCCGGCTGGTCTATTCGGGTCCCAACCACGCTCTCAATGAGAGATTCTATGAGGTGGCGTTTGAGAAGGATGCCAACCAGCAGAACCATCGATTGGGCGATATCATCATATACAGCAAAAACAATACAGGAGCGGGGATCAATAAACGTAACTTTACACTACTGGGAGATCCCTCACTGCGACTCACCTATCCCAGGCACAGGGTGGTGACCGACTCCATCAATGGAACTGCCGCATCCCAGGAGAACGATACACTCTCCGCCTTCCAGTGGGTGACCGTGGCGGGACACCTGGAGAACGAAGAGAGCCAGTTCATGAACAGTTTCAACGGCGTGGTCTACCCCAAAGTGTTCGATAAAATAAGAACGGTAGAGACCCTCTCCAATGATGGCGGATCGGCATTTACTTTCACGGCCAGAAACAATATCCTCTACAGTGGAAAATCCACGGTGACCGATGGACGGTTCAGTTTTGGATTCTACATTCCCAAGGATATCAACTATGCCTACGGCCCCGGGAAGATCAGCTACTACAGCAACAACCAGGAGAGTGATGCCCATGGATCATTTGAAGGTTTCATTGTAGGGGGGATCGGGAGTGACAATGTCACTGACAATGAACTTCCAGTGATTGATCTCTTTATAAATGACTCCTTTTTTGTTTCGGGTGGAATCACCGATCCCCATCCGGAGCTACTGGCATATGTTTCGGACAATTTTGGCATCAATACCACCGGGAACGGCATTGGTCATGACCTGACAGCTACCCTGGATAATGACCGGATCAACTCTGTGATTCTAAACGAATTTTACCAGGCCAATACCGACAGTTACAATTCAGGTGTAGTCAGATACCCCTATAGTAAACTGGAGCCGGGGGCCCATACGGTCACTGTGAAAATCTGGGATATCCATAACAATTCAACCGAAGCGAACCTCGATTTTGTGGTAGTGGAATCGGAAGAGATGCTGATGGAGCAAATTTACAACTTTCCCAACCCCTTTTTCGAGCGAACCTGGTTCAGTATAACGCACAACCGGCCCGACAGCAACCTGAGACTGGTGC
>DAOWNM010000019.1 GCA_030642565.1 Bacteroidota bacterium
GAATGATCAGCTAAATACGCATGGCATTGGCGAATCAAACACGATACTGAATAAGCTCAAGGTGGAGATCATAAATGCCCTCAGGCAAAAAGACAACAAAGATTCCACTTCCGATGGTATGGACATGGCCCTGTGTGTTTACGATCCTGATCGCTCCAAACTCCAGTATTCAGGTGGATTCAGTCCCCTTGCGATTATCCGGAATGGTGAAATAGAGATCATAAAAGCTGATCCCATGCCCGTTGGCATAGGTGCACTTGTAGGAAAGGACTTCACAAAACACGAAATAGAGGTTGGGAAGGGGGACCTGATCTATCTCTATACAGATGGTTACGAGGACCAGTTCGGTGGAGAGAAGGATAAAAAATTCTCCCGGAAGCAATTCAGGGAGTTGCTGTTAAGCATCCATACCCTCCCGATGTCAGAACAAAAATCAACCCTTGAAAAGCAGCTCGATGAGTGGATGGACGGTCGTGAACAGATCGATGATATAACCGTGATGGGAATCAGGTTCTGAAAAAAAGTGGAACTATGATCGCAGTTTGGTGATTGTACCATCTTCTTCCAGTTTGATGATGGCCGAAGGTGCTGAAGGTGCGGTCTCATCCTGGCGCCAGTTTACCACATAATCGATCTGTTCGCGGATGGGAGTTTTGATCTTATGAAATGTAGCTGGAGATTGTTCGCCCGAGATGTTCGGCGAGGTGGAAACAATGGGTTTTCCTGTGATTTCAATCAATTTCCTGCAGAATAGATCGGAAGTAATGCGGATACCAATGGATCCGTCGGGTGCCACCAGGTTATCTGCAAGGTTGCGGGCTCCGGGGTATATAATTGTAGTTGGTTTTTCTGACTGTTTGATAATATCCAGCGCCTGAAGAGGAATGTTTTCAAGGTACTCTTCCAGCATTGAGATTCCGTTTATCAGCACCAGCATACTTTTGCTATCGGCTCTTTGTTTGATACGGTAGATGTTCTGGACGCTCTCCCGGTTGGTTGCATCACATCCAATACCCCAAATGGTATCGGTGGGATAGAGGATGATGCCTCCCGATCGTATGATATCTCCTGTTTTTTTGACTTCAGTATCAATCATGTATGCTCTCAAGATAGACATTGTAAAGAGAAGGGATGGTCTGCTCTTCTCTGAATTTCAGGGCATGTGCCCCTCCTTCACGAATCAGATGGTCGCGTAATGCGGATTTCTCAAGCACCTGCCTGATGGCATGGATCATCTCCTCCTGGTCGTTTGGATCAATCAGTAATCCCCCTTTACCGGCAGTCTCTTCAAGGCATCCTCCTCTGGAGGTGATTACTGGAACACCCGAGTTCAGGGCTTCAAGGATAGGGATGCCAAAACCCTCATATGATGAAGGATAGATAAAGCCGGACGAACCCTGGTATATGGCCGGAAGGTCAGAAGTCTGCAGCTGGTCGAGGAAAATGACATTTGGCAATTTGTTGCGCTCAATATATTGTTTTACCTGGTTGAAATAGGCAGTCTTCTTGCCCACCACTACCAGGGGAAAATCTATATTTCCCTGGTGAAGGGCCTCTACAATTTTCAAAAGATTTTTTCGCTCTTCAATAGTTCCAACAGAAAGCAGATATTCAGATGGAAGAGCAAACTGCTTCCGGATAAAATGTATAAACTCTTCGCTCAACCGGTGGTAAAACTGCCTGTGACATCCCTGGTATACCACTCTGATTCGAGATTCATCAATATCCAGAAAGCGAATAATATCCTGTTTGGTCTGTTCGCTTACAGCAATAATTTTGCTGGCCACCCGGGTACCATACCGGACTTTACTTTCGTATATTTTTCGGTTAAAGGTTTGATATAGTTCAGGGTGTTCCATGAATATCAGGTCGTGTATGGTGAACACGGATCTGATCTTACTTTTGTGAATCCCAAAGGGCAGTTCATTGCTGAGGCCATGGTAGAGATCAATGGCATCCTTATTTAGTCTGTGGGTGAGCCTGAAACTACGCCAGAGGGATCCGGATCTTCTCCAGATCCCATTACCGGGCTTCCTGATGGTGGTTCCTTCTGGTTCATTGAAGAGCTCATCATCGGCAATTCCCGGGGTATAGAGAAAGCATTCATTCTCAGGGTAGAACCGGCAGATATTGGATATGATGTACCTGCTGTAGTTACCCAGGCCGCTATAGTTATTAAAGGCTCGCTTTGCATCAAATCCGATCCGCATTATACTGCAACTTGGTATTCCCTGAGGGCATCATTCAGGGAGGTTTTCAGGTCGGTGGAGGGTTTACGTGTTCCAATGATCAGGGCACAGGCCACCTGGAAGTTGCCTGCCGGGAACGATTTGGTATATGATCCGGGAATAACCACCGAGCGGGCGGGAACCACACCTTTCGTCTCCACCGGCTCTTTTCCTGTCACATCAATGATCCTTGTGGAATTGGTGATTACCACATTGGCACCCAGTACCGCTTCAGATTCCACCCTGACACCTTCCACCACGATGCTTCGGGAACCGATGAAGCAATTATCCTCTATGATAACCGGAGCTGCCTGTACAGGTTCCAGTACGCCACCGATTCCAACTCCACCACTTAGATGAACATTCTTTCCAACCTGGGCACAGGATCCAACAGTTGCCCAGGTATCGACCATGGTCCCTTCATCCACATAAGCTCCTATATTTATGTAAGAGGGCATCAAAATGACCCCTTTTGAGATATAGGCGCCGTACCTGGCGATGGCATGGGGAACAACACGCACGCCTTTGGCTTTGTAGCCACTTTTCAATGGGATTTTATCATGGAACTCAAATGGGGGTGTCTCTATGGTCTCCATCTTTCTGATGGGAAAATAGAGGATGACTGCCTTTTTGACCCAGTCATTGACTTTCCAGCCATAGGGCTCTTTTTGCGCTACCCGCAGAACGCCCCTGTCCAGCTGGTCAACCACCTCATGAATGGCTTTCTGAACATCATTTTCACCGAGAAGTCCCCGGTCATCCCATGCAGCTTCAATGGTCTCTTTCAGTTTCATCTTCCAAAAATAACAACTTTAATGAATCGTGCCACCAGGTATAAAAGCACCAGGGTAAATATGATGGTTGCTCCCGAAGGAATATCCAGGTAATAGGAGAGCACCAGTCCCAGTAACGACCCAAAAAATCCCAACACTACGGATCCGATCATGATGTGGCTGAACCGGTTGGTGAAAAGATTTGTGATGTTCTGGGGGATCGTGAGTACGGAGAGTACCAGGATGATTCCGGCTGTTCGGATACTCAATACGATGGTCAGCGCCACAAGGATGATAAGCAGATAGTTGATGAACATAACCGGGATACCCCTGATCCGGGCAAACTGCTCGTCAAATGAAGCATACAATATGGGTCTGTAAAGCAGGGTGAATACCGCAGTAACAGTCAGCGCCAGGGCCAGCATAAGCCAGAGGTCGGTGGAGGTTACCGTGATAATGCTTCCAAACAGGTAGCTCATCAGGTTGGGGGCGTATCCCGGTGTCAGGTAAACAAAAATAATACCGATGGCCATTCCCAGGGACCAAAGGATGGCAATGATAGAATCGTTTCGCAGCACTTTTCGCCGGGTAAGGTTCTCGGTGGTCAGCGCTGCCAGTACAGCAACAACTGCTGCTCCGGCCAGTGGAGAGAAGCCCAGGTAGTAACCTATGCCTACCCCGCCAAAGGAGGCGTGGGTTATTCCACCACTGATAAAAACCATGCGCCTCGATACTATGTATGTCCCGATGATACCGCAGGTGATCGACATTAACAGTGCAGCCAGCACTGCGTGTTGAAAAAATCCGTATGTGAACAGGTGCAGAAGGTCCATGCTATTTGTGAATGTGTTCTTTAATGACCCTGTGCGGCACCGGTCCATGGGCTATGATTTCGATAGGACAGTTATAGACCTTTAGCTGTTCTTCGCTGATCTCGTTGGACGTATGGTAATGAAGGTCGCGGTTCACACATGCTATGGTTTTAATATAGGGTGAGATAATCCCGATATCGTGTGAAACAAGCAGGATAGTAATGGTTCTGTTTAGCTCTTTTAACAGGGCATACAGTTCTGTCTCGAACTGATTGTCCACATGAGTGTCGGGCTCGTCAAGGACCAGTAACCTGGGTGAAGAGATGATGGCCCTTGCCAGCATGGTGCGCTGGAACTCACCTCCGGAGAGTTCTCCGATGGGACGGGAATGCAGCGCTTTCAATCCTACTGTTTCCAGCGCCTTTTCTACTTTGTGCTGCCTGCTTCTGGCAGTTCCGGGTCTTATTTTCAGTCCATGTTCCAATCCGGAAGAGATGACCTCCTTTACAGTAATGGGGAAGTTTTCATCCACCTGGTTTCCCTGGGGCAGGTACCCGATTTCCGACCTGTTCAGTGAATGTTTAATGGAACCCCTAACCGGTTTTAATAGCCCCAGGATGGCCTTAACCAGTGAGGTCTTGCCACCGCCATTGGGACCGATAATTCCAATGAAATCGTGTTCGAACACAGTAAGAGAAACATTGGAGAGAACCAGTTGCTTCTGATATGCAACATCCAAATTCTTTATCTCTACAACAGGGATGCTCATTGGTTTGAGGGATTAAGCTGTTCTGCAATATAGCGCATTTGTTCGCCCCATTGCAGGTCGAGGGGATCAAATTGAATAATTTCAGATCCTGTTTCCTTAGCGAGAACCTCAGCATTTATACGATCAAACTGGTTCTGTATCAGGATTTTTGAAATTTGATGGTGAATGGCCAAGTCGGTCATTTGCTTTAAATGGGCAGGAGAAGGTGTTTTTCCTTCAATTTCGAGGGAGAATTGTTCCAACCCGTAATCCCTGGCATAATAGGTGAGTGCCGGGTGGTAAATCATGAATTTTCTGTTCTCAATACCTTCAAGTGTGTTGGTAATCGCCAGGTGAAGCGAATCAAGTGAGAGGGAGAATTGGTCAAACATTGCCAGCAGGGACTCCTTTTCACCGGGAAACAGGAGCAGCAGTTCGTTGTAAATGTTGCGGGCAATGATCCTGGCATTGATGGTTGACATCCAGATATGAGGATCAGTTCCGTGATGCGTATGTCCATGGTGATCTTCTCTCTCCCCGGCCTCCTCCATGATAATCTCTACCCCTTCAGAGAGATCCACGATTTTCATGCCCGGATTAACACTGGTGATCTTATCCATCCAGCTTCGTTCAAAGCCTACAAATCCTATACGCATATAAACTGCCGATTGATGCAGTTTTCCAAGTTGTGAAATGGTAGGTTCGTAAGTGGCCGGACTGGCACCCGGGGGGATCATCACATTGATATCCGCCAGGTCACCGGCAAGCTGTTCAACAAAATATTGTTGCGGAATGATACTTACACTGATCACCGGTTTGTCCATGGTTTCACTCCCTGTCCTGCAGGAGGTGGCCAGCAAGAATACCCATATGACCAGAAGAAGGTTTTTCATTGTTTACCCGGATTAAATATCTTATAAAGCGGTGTGCCTTTTGGTGGAACAGGATCGTGTCCGTGACCGCCCCAAGGATGACAACTGAGAATTCTTTTTGTTCCTATGATCAACCCTATGACCGGGCCATGAATTTTCAGTGCTTCAATGGCATATTCGGAACAGGTTGGATGATACCTGCAGGTTTTAGGAAGTGCCGGTGAAATGATCCACTGATAGACTTTAATGGGAACGGTCAACAACCCAATCAGAAGCCAACGGACCCACCTCGTAAGGAAGAAATTATTTATGCGATCCGGAAGACTTGATAACCAACTCATAGACAATTTGAAATTCAGGCAAAATTAAGAATTAATTTAGATCATTTCTTAAATGGATTTCATATCATTTTTATGTATTTTCACGGCTCAATTTTACAATTAATAAGATCTTTCTATAATTTAATAACAATTTACAACCATGAAAGAAGCTGTCGCTGTACTTTGTGCAGGAGGACCTGCACCCGGAATCAATACTGTGATCAGTTCAGTCACTAAAATATTCACCAAGAACGGGTACAATGTACTTGGAATTAATGGAGGATATAAAAGTTTGTTCTCCGATGAGCCTGAGTTTGAGTATCTCGATTTTGATTATGCCGACCAAATTTACAGCAGGGGAGGATCTGCCCTGAAAATGAGCCGCTATAAGCCAAAGGATGATGAATTCAAGGTCGATTTTTTCAAAAGAAACAATGTGAAGTTGCTGGTTACCATCGGGGGAGATGATACAGCTTCTACAGCCAACCGCCTGGCAAAATTCCTGGCAAAGGAGAAGCTGGATGTGAAAAATATCCATGTGCCCAAAACCATCGATAACGATCTGCCGCTGCCTGAGGGGACCCCTACTTTCGGGTACCACTCCGCCAAGGAAGAGGGTGTACGTCTCTCTACCACTATCTATGAAGATGCGCGGACCAGTGGAAACTGGTTTGTGGTCAGTGCCATGGGTCGTGAAGCTGGTCACCTTGCGTTTGGGATCGGAACCGCCTGTCACTATCCCATGATCATTATCCCTGAGATGTTCAACAAGACCAAGATCACTTTTGATAAGATCACCAGGATGGTGATTTCATCCATGGTAAAACGCAGGATTATGGGCATCGATTATGGTGTGGCTATGATCAGCGAGGGCGTTTTCCACTTTATGAGTGACGAAGAGATTATCGATACCGGGATCAATTTCACATACGATGATCACGGTCACCCCGAGCTTGGAAATGTAAGTAAATCTCACATTTTCAACATGCTTACTCAGCAGCATCTCAAAACTTTGCGCATTAATGTGAAGAGCCGTCCCGAAGAGATTGGTTATGAACTGCGTTGTTGCAGGCCCATTGCTTATGACCTCTCTTATGCAACACGGCTTGGACTGGGCGTTTACAATCTATTTATGAAGGGTGAAACCGGTTGTATGACCACCATCGACCGTGGAGGAAAAATAACTCCACTCTACCTGAAAGATGTGGAAGATGAGAACGGGAAAGTGAAGCCACGCCTGGTAAATATGGAATCGGAGGCGGTTCAGGTGATCTTTAGGAACAACCTGCACTACATCACCAAGGAGGATTACAGGGCTGCAAAGAAATATGTGAAGAATCCTGAGGACTACGATTTTATGAAGATCCTGAAGTGGGATGAATAGTTGCTCTCCATCTTTGTGATTTACTGAATCTGACATAGGTATTTCTGCTATGTGAGCAGGTTCATAGATTAACCGGAAGGTCATCCCTTTTAAGGATGTCCAAGTCCGTTTGTTGTTGACTTGTATCTGATTTTTCCTTATTTTTTATTGATCAACGAAACTTCAAAAAGATGAAAGCAATATTATGTACTGGAATAATGTGTTTCATCCTTGTTTTCGTAGTATCTGCTCAACAGGCGGACCAAATAACTGTGAAGAAGGAGGGATTGAAAAAAATCTATCTCCTGGGAGAAGAACCTGTTGATTCAAAGCAACTCTCTTCTTTGCTTGGATCTAATCCAAATTCTATGGCTGCTTATAAGGTTTCCAAAACACATGGTATTATTGGGCTCTCTTCAATGGCTTGTGGAACGGTATTTATCGGTGTGGGTTTTTATTATACCATTAAAAGTGCTCAGGCTTCAGGAAATGATGATCTTGCGGGTACAACGGAATATTCGAATAAAAGCGGCAATAACATGCTGATTGGTGCAGGATTGTATGTACTTAGTGTTCCGTTTTTCTTATTGTCAAATTCAAATCTGAAAAAATCTATCAATCTGTATAATGCCAGCACATCCACAGGGAGTATTAATAGCCTGGATTTGTATGTAGGTTTTACAGGGGAGGGAATTGGTGTTGGTTTAAAATTTTGAGTTACTTTTAGCAATAATTATACAGATAAAAAAAATCATGGCACAGGGAAACAGGAAAAAAGAGACCATAGGGATATTAACTGGCGGCGGGGATGTGCCGGGTTTAAATCCGGCTATTCGTGCCATTACTATTCGTGCCCGCCGGGAGGGATACCAGGTCATCGGTCTGCGAAAGGGATGGTCGGGCATTACTGAGGTCATCAGGGATAAAAATGCCGATAACAGTGAGCATTTTATTGTTCTTTCCGAACAGATTGTAAATAAGGCGGGACGTACAGGTGGGACCTTCCTGCACACCTCCAGGGTGAACCCAAGCAGGATGAGCAAAGAGGCAGTGCCTAAGCATCTGAAAATCAATTACAATAAGGAGAGTAACGATCTGACCCCGGAAGTTCTGGAGAACCTTGCTTTTTTAGGCATTGACTATCTGATACCTATTGGTGGAGATGATACCCTGAGTTACGCGGTGCGTCTTCATAAAGAGGGCTTCAAGGTGATTGCAATGCCAAAGACCATGGATAATGATGTGCCGGGTACCGATTATTGTATCGGTTTCAGTACATGCGTAACGCGTACCATTAATATGACCAATACACTTCGGACCTCGGCCGGTTCGCATGAGCGGATTCTGGTGCTGGAGGTATTTGGAAGGTATGCAGGATTTACTGCCATGCTCCCTACCATGGCCGGAGCCGCAAACCGTTGTGTAATTCCCGAACACCAGTTCGATATTTCTCATCTGGCCGAACTACTTGTGGAGGACCGTATGCAGAATCCAAGCAACTATTCTGTGGTTCTGGTTTCAGAAGGCGCCACCTTTAAGGGGATGGATGAGATGATGTTTAAAGATGGGGATAAGGATGCTTATGGTCATGCGAAACTGGGAGGAATCGGCACTTCAGTTGCGGATCTGATCAAGAGGGAGTCGGCAAAATACAACAATGGTGTGGCCATCAATGTGATCAACCAGCACCTGGGATACCTGGTACGCGGAGGCGATCCCGATGCCATAGACTCCATTGTCCCAATGGCATATGGCAACCTGGCCCTGGACCTGATATTAAAGGGAATTCACGGACGGCTGGTTGTATTGAGAAATGGACGCTACGACAATGCTCCGATCGATGTGGTGACCAGTACAAAGAAACTTGTAGATGTGAAAAAACACTACAATACCGAACGGTTAAGGCCGCACTTTAAAAGTTTTGAATTCCAGCCTCTCTTTATTATGAGTGGAACTTAAAAAGGATATTATTCGATGTATATCCATGCAGTTTCGATCACATTGTCCCTAATATTGTTCAGCTCCTTGAGGGATGCTTTAACAGATTCATAGGAACTGGCAGTCACCAGGCTGAAACTGTATGGACCAGCGATTATTTTACCATCGTACCCCTTCTCTTTCATCTTAGCAGAATAGTCATCTGCGTAAGAAGAGGTTTTAAATGCACCCACTATGATATGTACTTTCGAATTGGTTCCCTCTTCGCAGTTAGCCAGTTTAAGCATGGCCTCATCTGCCTGCATCCTTGCAAGAGCCAGCTGGTCTGCCAGGTCTTTACTGCTGTTTACCTGAGTTTTCAAAGCATCATTTTTAGCAACCATTTCATCAATCTGTTCTTGAGTCATGGATGGTTTTTGAAACAAACTGCAGGATGATACGATCAATCCCAGTAAAATAATTCCAATCAGATTCTTCATAATGAATGCGTTTTGGTTCTGCAAGATTAAAGATACGTAAAATCCACTAACAGTGAATTTGATTTCAAATGGATTTGTTAATAACTCTACATACCTGTTAATCAGCTTTATAATTTGTTTTGTTGTACTTTTGAGTCATGAGCAGTCCATTCCCGGACCATATTTTTCAGGCAGCTGAGGAGTATTTATGGATCCTCTCAAAAGGGTATCCCCAAAATGCTGCATTGAAACTGGTTGGTGATAAATTTATGCTGCCTAGTGATATGCGTCAGATCCTGTACAGGGGCGTTGCTCCGGCTGGTAAGGCATTGTCTCGGCGTGGTAAAATCGGATCGGTTGAAAAGGGCGATCTTGTTTTGATCGATACCTACAATGTGCTTTTCACCGTAAATAATTACCTGTTGGGCAGACCGCTGTTTATCAGCAATGACGGAATGTTACGTGATGCCGGGGAGATGCGTGGCAGGATTATCAACAAGCCACAGTTTTCCCGATCGGTCTCCATGATGCTTGAGGTGTTACAGATGTGGCCGGAAGCCACCTATATTCACTACCTCGACGAGCCGGTCTCTCACAGCGGGCGCCTCTCCATTGAGCTCTGTAAGGATATGGTACAGATGGGAATTGAGGGAGATGCCCACACGGTGCAGTCGCCAGATCATATGCTCAAACAGGAGAGAAGCGATGCCATATGCACTTCCGATGGGGCCATTATTGACCATTACCAGGGCAGGGTCATCGATCTGCCCAGATTTCTGCTTCAGAACTATTTTCAGCCCGATTTCCCTCAGGTTATTTCAGAGTCGATTACTCCTGCATAAAGAGCAAGGTAGAGATTGGATAGTGATCAGAGTAATCTGTTTTGATCCTTTTGAATTCAGAAGATATCAGGGGAGGACCATACATGATATAGTCGATGCGAAAAGAGGGAAGCTCTCCGGCATAAGTATTTCCGAAGCCCCGCCCTGATTTCCGGAAGGCATCATCCAGTCCTCTCTTGATTTTCCGGTAGGCATAGGATTGAGGTGTATCGTTGAAATCGCCCATGACAACCACTGGGTGTGGGGATTTCCTGATATAATTAGCTATTATTTGTGCCTGTTCGGCACGCATGGAGAAAGCGGTTTTTAACCTGGAGCCGATGGCCCTGATTTCGTTCATCTGCTCATTATTGTATTTGAGCCGGGCCGTATCCATAAAGGCGTAATTATCTTCTTGAAAACTGATGGACTGCAGATGGATATTAAAGACCCTGATCGTATCGTTCCGGAACAGGATATCTGTATACATGGCGGCATTAAAAGAGGAGTTGAACGGGATTCGGCTCTTTTTAAGAATTGGATATTTGCTGAAAGTGGCGATCCCGAATCCGTTTCTGTTGGTATGATCAGCTGTATAGTAAACTGCATTGTATGGAAGATATTTCAGATGACTGGAAATATCGGCGTGTGTCTGGCCACTTTTTGAGGAGGTGTAGTACTCCTGGAAACAAACCAGGTGAGGTTCCTGTGTTTCAAGAAATTCAAAGATCTCCTTTTTTGCATCTGGCTCCCTGTTCCACCGGTAAATATCAAATCCTCTTACATTGTAAGAGAGGGCTTTAAAGAATCTATCCTGTGAAGCATTTACCGGAATCTCTGAAGATCTGAAATTAAGAGGTATAAGATTGTTTAAATGGTTCCATCCCAGTAATATAACAATGACCGAGATCAGGATCTCTCTCTTTAAGCGGATCAACCAGAAGAGGAAAAAAGCCAAATGCAGCATCAGTAGATAAGGATAAGCCAGTCCAATAAGTGCAGGGAGGATTAACCTGGCTGGGTTCACTACAGGAGCCAGGTAAGCCAGCAGCATGGCAACAGCACCCAGGATATTCAGGATCAGTACGATTTTGTCAGTAAATTTACCCACAACTATTTTTTATTGCCCATTTTGAAGAGCAGTTCTTTCTCCTTGGAAGAGAGACTGTCATACCCGGCTTTGGAGATCTTATCCAGGATCTGATCAATCTCCTTCTGTTTTTCAGCCTTATGTTGATTGTATTTGGTATCATCTGCCGGAGGCTTCTGTCCGGTGGAACGTTTGTAAGTGACCTTCAGTTTCTCTTTTCCGGGCTTGAACCATGTTGCGATCTTATCCATGCTCCGGTCAAATCCCTTTGTAAGATCTTTTCCCCTCCTGTAGTAATAGGCAAACAGGAATCCAGTGAGCGCACCCCCAATGTGTGCAATTTTCCCTCCCGTATTAACTGAGAAGTCAACCAGCGAGGTCAAAATAAACATAACCACGGCAATATAGATGATCTTAACCGGCCCGATCAATATTAGATGCATTCTTCGTTCAGGCTGGTAGGTGGCAGTGGCAACAACCACAGCCATTACCGATGCGGATGCCCCTAGGGCTATCGATCCCTCCCTTACCCCTTCAAAGACAGGGAAGAGGTTATAAAAAATAACATAGAGGATTCCTCCGGTCAGTCCCCCCAGCAGGTAGGTGCTAAGCAGTTTTTTCAGTCCCATCTCCTGGATAAAAATGGTGCCGAACCAGAATAACCACAAAAGATTAAAGAGAATATGAATGAAATCCACATGCAGGAACATATAGGTAACCAGGGTCCACGGACGGTGCGCAAGCACCTCCAGGTTGGCTGGTACTGCAAGGAAGTTCAGAAACTCGGGGAACAGGTCGTAGGAGTTTGACAGAAAAAGTACAATCCTGACAATTTGTACTGCCAAAAAGAGTCCCAGGTTGAGGTAGATAAGCTTATGAAGGGTGGTTCCTTTGTGAAACGACTCTTTTATTTCATCAATAATACTCATTTAATCAATAAGTTAGTAGAAGTTTTTTGTGAACTTGTTCCAGTACTTGATTAGAAAGAATCCAAAAATCATACCACCCAGGTGTGCAAAATGAGCAATATTGCCTCCGCTCTGTGTTATACCCAGGTACAGTTCAAGTACACCAAAACCGATGACCAGCCATTTGGCCTTAATGGGTATTGGAATGAACATAATGTAGAGGGGTGTATTGGGAAACAGCATACCAAATGCCAGCAGGACACCATAAACAGCACCGGAGGCTCCAACAGTGGGTCGGATCAGTTCCCTTCCAACCTGATAAAAATGATTTCCGGGTTGCAAGATTTCATTAAGCAGTGTATGGTTGATCCGGTCTACTGAATAGGCTGCTTTCAGTGCCAGAATATCGGGAGCAAACTGGATATAATTGACCAGTTGATGGAAAAAGGCTGCACCTAGTCCGGTAACCATGTAGTAAATCAGGAATCGCTTGCCTCCCCAGACACTCTCAAGGGTTTTCCCAAAAATCCATAGGGCGTACATATTAAAAAAGATATGGGCGATCCCTCCATGCATAAACATATGGGTAACGATCTGCCATGGCCCGAAGTAGGGCGATTGAAAATAGAACATTCCCAGAACCGCATTCAGGTTCACTTTGAACAATCGCTCAAAAATAATAGCACCCACAAGCATGGCTACATTAATGATAATCAGGTTTTTTGTAACCGGGGGTGTATTGCTTAATATACCGCTAGAAAATCGATTCATAATACTAATCTAATCTTTAAAATGGGAATCCAGTTCTTCCAGGTCAATGATCTTGACGATCAGTTTTCCTGAAGGTGTATGATTGGGATTTTCACAGGCAAACAGCTGGTCTATCAGTTCCTGCATCTCAATATCAATAAGTTGTTTTCCATAATGAATAGCCGATGCCTTTGCTGCAGCACGAGATACCTGTTCTGCATTCTGCATTTTATTAAAACCTTTCAGGGTTTTATATTGTTCAATCATCAATTCAATGGTGTCGCCTGCGCCGGCAGGTTTCATTTCTGCGGGAAATCCGTGTACCACCACACTGTGGTTTCCGAAGTCTCGTACATCAAATCCCAACTGCTCCATGCTCTCCATCATTTCGAGGCACACCTGGTAATCGGCTGCCTTCAACGTAATGGTCTCGGGGAACAACGACTGCTGTGCCAGGGGCTGATGCTTTTCCAGAGCCTTCAACATCCGCTCAAAAAGAATACGTTCATGGGCCCTTCGCTGATCGATCAGCATCAAACCCGATTTAACAGGCGAAAGGATATATTTGTTCTTAACCTGCAGGTTTTTCTGAGTGCTAAACGGGGTTCCCCCGGCAGGTTCAAAGAGCTGTTCCCATCCTTCAAAACGTTCATCCAGGTAGGGAGTTGACCGTCTTTCCCGTTCATAACTGTTTTCTCCTTCAAATGGATTGTAGGCCGGGTTGGTATCGATGGCGGGTTGCCGGATCTCAGTGTCTCTGGAGAGTACCGGTATATCGATGACTCCTTCTGTATCGAAGTCAAGGGAAGGTGAAAGGTTGTTTTTGCCTATGGCCTTCTTCACCGAAGCCAGGAGAATCTGCCAGATGGCACGTTCATCTTCAAATTTGACCTCCGTTTTCGAAGGATGGATGTTCACATCAATGTTAGAGGGATCGGTGGTAAAATAGATAAAATAGGAGGGAATATGGTCCGCAGCCAGGATCTGGTCATATCCATTCATTACCGCCTTGTGAAAATAGGGATGTTTGATATACCTGTTATTAACAAAGAAGAACTGTTCGCCATATGTTCTTCGGGCGTGTTCAGGTTTTCCGATAAAACCGCTGATGGTGATCAATGTGGTCTCCGACTCCAGCGGGATCAGGTAGCTGTTGACAGATTTTCCAAATACGCCGGTAATCCTTTGCCTCAGGTTGGAGGCGGGAAGCTGGAAGATCTCAGACTGGTTGTGGATCAGCGAAGATTCAATCTCCGGGTTGGTGAGAGCCACATGGTTAAATTCATTGATAATATGGCGCAGTTCAGTCTGATCGCTCTTCAGGAATTTCCTCCTTGCAGGAATATTATAGAAAAGGTTTTTGATCTGAAAATTGGAGCCTTCTGGTGCCTGGACAGCCTCCTTCGATTCAAGCTTCGATCCCGCCATACGGATCTGGATTCCCAGTTCATCGCTCTCCTGGCGGGTTTTTAGTGTTATTTCGGCTACAGCGGCCATGGAAGCGAGTGCTTCCCCTCTGAATCCACGGGTCCGGATGGAGAGAAGATCGTCGGCACTTGATATTTTCGAGGTGGCATGGCGCTCAAAACAGCGTTCAGCATCTTTCTCCGACATCCCGGTTCCATTGTCGACCACCTGGATCAATGTTTTGCCGGCATTCTTTATGATCACCCTGATGGTGGTTGCTTCCGCATCCACTGCATTTTCCATCAACTCCTTCACCACTGAAGCAGGTCGCTGAATAACTTCACCCGCTGCGATCTGGTTGGCAACCGCATCACTCAACACATGGATGATCTCTGACATCTACCTGTAGAATATTAAATATGCGAGAAAAAAGAGAATTACCAGTATGACCACCAGTCTGATGTTAGAATTGCGGGTGGCTTTGACTTTCGTTTTTTGACGGACCTGCCGAAATGAGCCTCGTTTGATGGTTGTACGGTTGGGATCGAAAGGTACTTCGACTCCCATCTCCTGCTTGATCTGCCTGACTCGATCATCCAGTGCCTCCTTTTCCGGGTCCCAGTACCTGGGGGAGTAATTAAATTGCTTATGTCCGGGCAGTTTTATAAACCTGGGTAATCCCATATTAATTTGTTTAGCCTGTAAAGTTAATGATAAAGTCTATAATGGCGAAAACCTGTTACGGCGAAACTGTTTTTTTACTTTCGGAATAGTATATCCATGAGATAAAAACAAGAGGCCATCCCATTACAGGACGGCCCCTTTTCCGAATCGGCTTAATTATCCAGGATTATTTCTCTGGGGCTTTGAATTTAATGGTAAGGGCAAACAGCACCCTGACAGCTTTTCCCCGCTGAGTTCCGGGTTTCCAGTCGGGCATCTCCCTGATCACCTTCATGGCGGGTTCATCAAATACCTGGTTTGTGCTTCTGATTACCTTCACATTTTGGGGTTTCCCTTCTGTGTTGATCATAAACTGAACAGTTGCTTCACCCTCATTCCCATTTTTCTTTGCTTCTTCGGGATATTCAAGGTTGGAATAGATATAGGTTTTCAGAGCCGCCTTGCCCCCGGGGAACTGGGGCATGTCTTCCACGATGTAGAAAATCTCACCATCCTTTTCGATGAACCCCTGCATGGCGTTGTCCTTTGTCTCCAATTCTTTTGCTTCTTTAGTGGTGATCAAAACCAACCCACCGGTGGCATTGTATTTCTTCACCAAGGGATTGTCGGGATCTTTGATGACGCTGAGATTATCGATAAGATCCTGATTAACACTCTCAATCCCATCTACCTGCTTGCCATCCAGTATAAATACAGGTTCTGCATCCGATTCTTCCATACGTTCAAAGGTGAAGGGCCAGGACTTCTCTTTATCATCTTTTAAGAGATCATTGAGTACAAAGTTGAACGGGAAAGTGAACAATACTTTAACCGCCTTGCCGCGTTGCTTTCCCGGGGTCCATTTAGGTGAGGACATCACCAACCTCATGGCTTCCTTATCAAGGGCAGGGTCGACGCTGCGAACTACAACAGGATCAATTACCTGACCTCTCTTATCGACAGCAAACTGGACCACAACACGTCCGCCGATA
>DAOWNM010000171.1 GCA_030642565.1 Bacteroidota bacterium
ATTCCCTTTCGCTTCGAGGGTCCTGAGCGTATCAACCAGGCCATTGAAGGAATCAATCAGTTGAAAGATCATGTGGATTCTCTGTTGGTAATAAACAATGAGAAATTACGGGAGATCTATGGGAACCTGACAGTGAGTAAGTCGTTTGAAAAGGCGGATGATGTTCTGGCCATTGCCGCCAGGGGGATTGCGGAGATCATCACCGTTCACGGCTATATCAATGTGGATTTTGCCGATGTACAAACGGTTATGAGCAACAGTGGGGTGGCCATTATGGGTTCAGCCTCTGCTACGGGCGAAGAGCGGGCACGGATGGCCATTGAAGAGGCCCTCACTTCACCCCTTCTGAATAACAATGATATCGAAGGAGCCAGGAGTGTATTGCTGAATATTACATCGGGATCGGAGGAGATCACCATGGATGAGATATCTGAAATCACAGACTATGTGGTAAGTGTCACTTCGCGCGATACTACCCTGATCTGGGGAATTGGAAGTGATGAATCGCTGGGTGAGAAGATCAGTGTAACCATTATTGCCACCGGATTCAGAATGAACAGCATTCCTGAGCTCTATATAGGCAGGAAACAGAAACACAAGGTACCCCTGCGCGATTCAGGAAAGGGTGGTGAGTTGAATGATGGACGCTCCAATGTGATTCCCCACCAGGGATCACTCATCTTTGGAGTGAAAGACAAAGAGGATTCCGAGGAGTATATCCTGATGGAACAGTCGAAGGAGACAGATCCCGAGGCCAGGGAGAAGAAGATGGCCGACCGGGTGAGAAGTCTGCGTGAGACCCATGAGAAGCTGAGAGACAGGGGTTACCTGGGCAATTCGGGCGATGATGAGATTGAGGAGCTTGAGAATGTACCTGCCTATGTGCGCAAGAAGATCCCCATCGACCAGCAGAAGCACTCGGATGAGAAGGAGGTCTCCCGGTACCGTCTTACTGACAACAAGGAGGAAGGTGAGGAGGGGCCAAAACTGCGTCCCGACAACTCCTACCTGCACGATAATGTGGATTAACCAGGCATAACAGTAAAGGACTCAAAAAACATTACCATGAAAAGATACATGATTCTAACAATCCTGGTTGTGTTGACCATCTCATGTGGTCCCAAAAGGGAAAAGGAAACTGAATCGGTAATATCAGAGCAGGATCAGCGTATGGAGTGGTGGAGGGAGGCACGTTTCGGCCTTTTTATACACTGGGGATTGTATGCTCAGCCTGCAGGTGAATGGAAAGGGGAGGAGATCCCGGGGATCAGCGAATGGATCATGGCCAGGGCCAAGATTCCTGTGAAGGAGTATGAGCAACTGGCGGCCACTTTCAATCCTGTGAAGTACGATGCCGATCAATGGGTCCGACTGGCCAAACAGGCAGGGATGAAATACATTGTAATTACCTCCAAGCACCACGACGGGTTTGCCATGTTCCAATCAAAGGCAAGTGCCTATAACATTGTGGATGCCACCCCTTTTGGTCGTGATCCGCTGAAGGAACTGGCCGATGCCTGCGAAAAGCATGGCATCCGGCTGGGGTTTTACTACTCACAGGCACAGGACTGGCACGAACCTGGTGGAACTTACTGGAACATTGAACAGGGCGAGCCACACTGGGACCCTGAACTGGTACGTGAGCCGCTGATGAACTACATCAATGGAAAAGCGGTGCCCCAGGTGAAAGAGATTCTTGAGAACTACGGGGGGCTTGATATTCTCTGGTGGGATACGCCCAGGGGGATGACCGAAGAGGCAGCAGAGGCCCTTCAGGCAGTGGCCGACCAGTACCCGGCCATGATTACCAACAACCGCTTATACAGGCCATGGCCCGGTGATTTCTCCACACCCGAACAGCATGTACCTCCCACCGGTCTTGATTACGACTGGGAGGTCTGTATGACCATGAACACCAGCTGGGGGTATAAACACTACGACCACAATTGGAAATCATCTGAGACCCTCATCAGGATGCTGGTGGATATTGCCAGCAAGGGAGGCAACCTTCTGCTCAATGTGGGGCCCACGGCTGAGGGAGAGATCCCTGAACCAAGTGTGGAACGCCTCCAGGCCATCGGGAAGTGGATGGATCTCAATGGTGAGTCGATCTATGGGACAGAAGCCAGTCCCTTCTTTAAACTACCCTGGGGAAGATGCACCAGTCGTAGTACCAATGATGGAACTACCCTCTACCTGCATGTTTTCCAATGGCCCGAAAACAACCTGCTCAGGGTACCGGGAATATCAACAACCGTTAACCATATAAGGCTTCTGGCAGATCAGGATCAGACGTTATCTTCTCACTTTGAAGGAGACGATCTTCTTATTGAGCTGCCCGGCCGGGCACCCGACCTGGTGAATACTGTGATTGTTGTGGAAACCCGTGAAAGCCTGGATGTTACCAGCAATATGCCTTCATTGTCAGGGGGCCAGATTGTGTTACCCGCCGACTTTGCTGATATTCACAATCCGGGATATGGAACCCATGCCATCCTTAAAGGATCTGGCAATGAGGCAAGGATCATAAACTGGGTAGATTCCCGGGTCAGGCTCGAGTGGATGTTCAATACGGCTGAACCCGGAAAATTTACTGTGAAGGCTCAAGTAAGTGCTGAAGACTCCAGCAAGTTGAGAATAAGAGTTGGTGAAGAGGAGTTGGAAGCGGAGATCCATGCAACAGGTAGCGAATTCGCAGAAACAATCCTGGGGGAGATTGAAATTTCAGTAACCGGAGATCTGATTATCTCAATTCGTCCTGTCCAGGATGATTGGAATGGTATTGAGCTGGGTAAGGTTACACTGGTTAGGCAGTAGAGATAATTTTGGGAAGGAGAAAAAAAAGGCACCCGCACGGGCACCCTTTATCATATGCTCTTATTTTATCAGGCTTGCTTCAGCGAGCGCTAGTTGTAGAAGATATCCAGACGGTTGTCCTGCACATTGGCAGCATCAACCAGCGCGTTGTAAGCTTCGTAATTGCTCCTCGATTCCAGAGAATATTTTAACCTCGATCTGGCAGCAACATCATCTCCCACTGATGCGGGATCCTCTGTGCGGTTTGTCACAGCAATCACAAATACTCCGCTTTCACCCACCAGTGGAGCGGATACCTGGTCCAGCGGCAGGTACATGGAAGCACCTACAATATAGGGCTCCAGTCCAACTCCGGCTACATAGGTATTTGCAAATTTGATTTGAGTTGCTTCACCCACATTCTCACTATTGTCCATACCGAATTGAGAGAGGTCCGTTACGCCGGCCAGCTGGCCATTAAGCATCTCAACCAGTTTTTCAGCTTTCTTCTCTTTCTTCACTGCCATCATCAGTTCCGCGCGCACACTTTCCAGTTCTGCATATCCTTCTTCCCTGGCTTCAGTAAGCACAGCGATAATGTATTTATCGTCACTCTGACTGAAAATATTACTTACACTATTTACCTCAGAGGTATAGGCCCATTTGGTAATTCTTATGGGATCATCAATACCGGGAATGGTCGATTGATCCTTTGTGATGTTGGGAGCAAACCTGGGGTCCAGGCCGAATTCCCTGGCCTGTTCTGTAAATTTCTCCAGATCGGTGGCTTTACCTCTGAATTTCACTGCCCGGTTATAATAGTCCTGGTTGGTTTCATCGCTGGCATAAATGTGCCTTACAACGGTTGCAACCTGTATCTTCGAAACGGGTCTGCTCTGATCTTCAATCATAATGATGTGGTTGCCAAACTGAGTTTCAGCTGTGACAATCTCTCCTTTGCTGTTCTCAAAACAGGCATTGTTGAATGCTGTAACCATGTTACCCTCTTTGAACCAGCCCAGGTCGCCACCGATGGCACGGTTGCTTTCATCGGCCGAATATTCCAGGGCAAGCTGGTTAAAGTTGCCTCCGTTCTCAATAACTCCTTTCAGGCTGTCGGCCAGTTCACCAATTATCTGCCTGTTTCCACCGTATGCCTGGAGCGAGAGCAGGATATGACGTACCCTTACTGAATCGGCCCTCATCTGAGCATTGTAGGCGCGGGCCAATTTATAAGATTCCTGATCGCGATAGGGTCCCACAATGGTTGCTTCATCTGCATTAAACACAGAATCCCTGATGATACCGGGCAACTCTTCATAGGTGTAGAACCTTACATCAAAAGGCTCATCGGAGATTCCGTTCACATACCGGGGAATCTCATCACCTGAAATTCTGCCATACTCAACCAGGATTTGGGAGGACCAGTATCTGGCATTTTCCACATCTTTTTCACTGGGCTCCACTTCGAAAACTACATACTGGAAGGTTCTGGAGGCATCCTGCTTATAGGCCTCTTTATGCTTTTTGTAGTACGCTTTCAGATCTGCGTTGTTGATTGTAATATCTTCGTCTGCAATCTCAGTGAATGGCTTGGAGATAAAGGCAAAGTCAGTACTCTTTGAAGTTTCAGTGACATAATCTTTCAGGTCAAGGGAGGAGGGCTGAAATCCTTTTCTCACCAGGGTAAAATATTTTTGGTTCATCTTCTCCTCAACAATCTCATTCTCAATAAATAGCCAGCGTTTCTTCTCCTGTGCAAACTGTGGGTTGTCCAGACTATTGAAATAGTTGGTCATCACCGCACGATTCAGTTGCCCGGTTTCCGGGTTGGAAAACATCTGACGAATAATGGGGTGGGGTTCACTCAGTGCGGGGTTTCCATTTAAACCCATGGTCTGGTCACCGGTAATCATGGTCTTCAGTTCATCGGCACTCACGTAGAGGCCCAGCTTCTCGTAGGAGCGTTCCATGATGGTCTCTCTTATGAGCCTTCTCCAGGTCTCCTGCTGAATCTGCCTTTCAAGTTCGGCATCCAGTGACTGTCCGCCTGCATTGAGCTCGTAAAATTCCCGAAGGGCTTTTTCCCGGTCCATGTAATCGGTAACTCCAACTCCTTTCCCATTGATCTCCGCAACGGATCTCTTTCCCCTTGAGCCTGATCCTGAACCCATCATGTCACCAAGGATAAATGCCAAAAGTGCTAGTCCGATCACCACAGCTACAAGTAGTCCCGCCTTGTTTCTGATATTCTGTAATGTTGCCATTTATATAAAACTATTTAACTGATTCTGTACCTATTTTTTTGAGCGTACGAATATAGTAATAATTAGAGGTTTAATACACATTGAATGGATGAAAATTGTGTAATCAGGAGCGGATCACCTTCAGCTCTGCCTCTTCGATGCGGTTAGAGCTGACATCTGTAATGGTTATCAGGAAGTTATCCAGCTCCAGGGTGGTCTCTTTTTCGGGAATGCTTTCATAGTGGTAGATGATATATCCTGCCAGAGTATCGTACTCTTCCGAGACGGGGATGCCCAGGAAGTACTTTTCGTTGAGGTAATCGATTTCATGACGCCCCGAGAGCAGGAAATGGTTTTTCTCCAGCTCTCTATCCACCAGGTTGCTGGTATCATGTTCATCCTCTATTTCTCCAAATATCTCTTCGATAATATCTTCGGTAGTGATCAATCCGGAGGTCCCTCCGAACTCATCCACCACCAGGGCAATACTCTTTCCGTCTTTGATAAATCCTGTGAGCAGTTTATTAACCGGGAGGGTTTCCGGGACAATTTGTATCGGTTTGAGGTGGGATTTAATCCTTTCCGGTTTTCTGAACAGATCTTTGGAGTTTACGTATCCGATCACATTGTCGATGGTATCGGTGTAAACAAGGATTCTGCTTAATCCGGTTTCTATAAACCGTTCTGCAAGGTCGTTCAGCGGGGAGTCAACTTCAAGAGCAATCACCTCGGTTCTGGGAATCATGCATTCACGAACTTTGAGACCTGAGAATTCCAGGGCATTTTTAAATATCTGCAAATCTCCTGTCTCTTCACCATCTGTGGTTTGTTCCGGCTTAACGGTGGTGAGGAAATGATCCAGGTCCACCTTACCGAACACAGGCTCAGCCTTTTCGGTAAAGGGATTGACCCGTAACAGGTATTTCATAGTGAAGTTGGAGATACCAATGGTGAGGATGGTTATGGGATAGAGGATTGCATAAAAGAACATAATGGGCAGACTCAGCAAACGAAGCGAGTAGTTGGGATTAATCCGGAAGAGGGTCTTGGGTAAGAATTCGGCTGTAAGCAGTATGAGCAGGGTGGAGATCAGGGTCTGTACAAGCAGGACAGCTGCATCAGCGTTACTTCCCAGCAGGTTCCGGATGGGCTCCTCCAGCAGCATGGCAAAAGCGATCCCGTAGATGACCA
>DAOWNM010000140.1 GCA_030642565.1 Bacteroidota bacterium
AGTCCAACCCGGTTGGTCTTATTTTGTGCGCCCTCCACCGCCGCATCCAGATGGTCTCCCTTCTGTTCTCCAACTGCAAAATTATTGGATGCAGGCGCAGACACCCACAGTATGAGGAATCATAAATTCTTCTTGGCCGTAGGCAACATTTGCAAAAACCTCCTTTTCCAACAGTGTGGGGTTTGCACAGCTTGTCTCTACTTTCTCCACCCCCCTTTGCATCTCCGCCTTCGATTCAACAAAACTTTTCCCGCACTCCAGCGTAATCAACCTGGCAATCTCATCCTGATGCTCCTCCAATCTTCCTGCGCCTTCCCGGCAACGGCAACAGCATCCTGCACATCTCTGACTGTTTTGCTCCCGAAAGGGACTTTGGCCAGCAGCTCCTGGTTGGCAGGATTGACAACATCCAGGGTGGCAGATTCATGACTTCCCACCCATTTCCCATTTATGTAATTCTTTAAAGCTTCCATATAGTATCACTGTTTTAACGACCAAGTAAAATGTAAATCAGAATAGTAATGGTCACAAGAGCAACCGACAGGTGCCGGGTATACCGCCACCCCTTCATATCGATCAAAGGCGCTTCACTCCTGTAATCAAATGTTTTCCCGGGGTAATAGTGTGACACAACCAGCATAATGATCATATTCAACACAAATTCGATCCCCCAGACATGGATAAAATGGATCTCCACCTTTAAAATAAAGGTGGTGATGATATAGAACAGCAATCCAAACACCAGGGCTGCTTTCGCCCCTGTGGCAGAGATTCTCTTTACGAAAAAACCGGCCAGCATAATAGAGGCAATGGGAATAAAGAAGATACCGTTCAACTGCTGCAATAACTGGTACAAACCATCGGGGGCTCCCGCCACCAGTGGTGCAGATAAAATGGCAAAGAATGCCAGGATGGAAGAGGTGGCCCTTCCTACCATTACCAACCTTTTTTCATCTGCATCCTTCTTGATGTGGCGTTTATAGACATCCACACTAAAGATGGTTGCTGCACTGTTCAATACACTGTTGAAGGTACTTAACACGGCCCCCATAACCACGGCTGCAAAAAATCCGGCCATACCCAGCGGCAACACCTTCTTCACCAGTGCCGGGTATACATGATCCTGGTTTTCGTACATGGAATCGCCAAAGTAGTAGAACCCGATCACTCCGGGAAGGATGATGATAATAGGAACCAAAATCTTCAGGACACCTGTATAGAGCAAACCCTTCTGTGCCTCTTTCAGATTTTTAGCTCCCAATGCCCTTTGAACAATGGTCTGGTTCATGCCCCAGAAATAGAGCTGATTGATAATTAATCCCGTGAAGAGTACCCCGAAAGGCATCACAGAATCTTTGGCACCAATCACATTAAATTTTTCCGGAGCGTTTTCATACACTTTTGTTAATCCGGTGATGATGTTTCCATCCCCAATACTGAACAGAGCGATGACCGGTACCAGGATCCCGCCAATAAGCAGTCCATACCCGTTGATAGTATCGGAAACCGCCACCGCTTTCAACCCACCGAAAATAGCATACATAGATCCGATCCCTCCGATGGCCACCACTGTAATCCATAAGCCCTGGTCCTTACTTACTCCCAATACTTCCGAGATATTGAAAATGCTTTCGAAATTGATGGCCCCGGTGTAGAGGACAATGGGCAGGAGGGTAATCACAAAGGATATCACAAGGATCAGTGCCACAGCACTCCTGGTGGTCCCGTCGAATCGCTTCTCCAGGTACTCGGGAATAGTGGTCAATCCCATTCTCAAATACCGGGGGACAAAATAGACCGCTGCCACCACAAGAGCGATGGCAGAGGTGACTTCCCAGCCAATAATAATAAAACCGTTTTTATAGGAGGATCCATTCATCCCGATCAGGTGCTCGGTTGATATATTGGTAAGTAACATGGAACCTGCAATCACCACCCCTGTCAGGCTGCGCCCCCCCAGGAAAAAACCATCCTTTGAATCGAGAGGTTCTTTCCTGAGTTTCCACCACACATAGATGGCTACAAAGGCAGTAAAACCGACAAAAGTGACTACAGTCAGCATAAATCAGCTATAAAAAATGTCGTTGTTTTTTCTTTTGATCCAGATAGTGGTCGTGGGCCTTTTTCACCAATTCCGATTGGGATATCTCGGCAATGGGTACATCCCACCAGGCATATCCATATCCGGCCATCTTTCGTTCGGGTACAGTCTCTATATAGATCACTGTGGTTTTCGACTCTTGTCTGGTTATTGATCAATATCACAGTGAGTTTATAATCTTCCTGGAGAGAGGTAATTATTTCGGATGGCATCATCAGGTAACCGCCATCACCTACCATTACATAAACCTCCCTTTCCGGTGATGCCATCTTTACTCCCAATCCCCCCGGAAACTCATAACCCATGCAGGAGTAACCGTATTCCAGGTGGAATCCTTTGGAGTTTTTGGTTCTCCACAACTTGTGAAGGTCACCCGGAAGGCTCCCGGAGGCACACACAAGGACATCCTCAGGATCCGAAAATCCGTTGAGTGCTCCAATCACTTCAGACTGACTGGGCAGGCCTTTGCTATCGGGCAGATAGGCTGCCTTCACTTTCTGGTCCCACTCTCTGTTGAACCTGCCTGCCTCCTGCTGATAGGACTCTTCTGTGGTATACTCCTTAATAATATCTGCCAGATCCTCAATGACTCTTCGTGCATCGCCGGTTAGTGCCAGTGCGCTCTGTTTAAATGCATCAAATTCGGTGATGTTGATATTGATGAACCTCACTTTTTCATTCTGAAAGGCCGTCTTCGAAGCGGTGGTGAAATCACTGTACCTTGTCCCAATCCCAATAACCAGGTCGGCCCGTTCACTGTATTCATTTGCCCCCTCGGTTCCGGTGGCTCCTGCAGCTCCAAGATTGAGCGGATGGTCGTATGGAAGCGCACCCTTCCCTGCAAATGTCTCCATGACTGGAATCCCTGTTTTCTCGATAAACCTTACCAGGCTCTCTTCAGCTTCACTATAGATGACTCCGCCTCCTGCGACGATTACAGGTCTGGAAGATGAGCGGATCCATTTCGCGGCCATTTTCAAAAGCTGTGGATCGGCCGGAGTCCTGGGAATATGCCAGATCCTCTTCTCAAAAAACCGGTCAGGAAAATCAAATGCCTCTGTCTGCACATCCTTTTCATAAGGATTGAAATTGGCACAACCAAGCTTGGTCACCACCCAGGCGCCACATGCATTCCCCATCCTGCAACTTTTAAAGAGATCCCACCCCTTCAGCAAACCATAAATAAATCCGGCAGCAAATGCATCACCGGCACCCAGGATATTCAGGACCTTCACGGGAAAGCCGGGCACCTCCTGTGACGTTCCATCAGGCAGGTATATTTTTGCTCCGCGCGAACCGGTCTTCATAATCAACGCTTCCACACCCTGGGCCAGGATCCCCTCAATGGCTTCATCAATATTTCCAACAATCTCCGGTGCCGAAATCTGCTGGTGTTTAATATTCAGCTGGGATTGATCACTCAGGTATGCAGCTAGCACCTCCTCCTCGGTGCCCAGTACAATGGAGGTGTTTTTCATAAATGCACGGACTGTAACACCAAATGCCCTGATATCGTACCACTGATCGGCACGAAAATCGAGATCCAGGATCACCGGAATTTTCTCCGTGATCACGTCCTCCTTCTGAAGGAAATTGAGAATAAAATCCCCGATTTTATCTCTGCCTACCCCTGTTAAAAGGGCCGCTTTCAGACCCAGCTTGCTGCATCCCACAGCGATATTCAACGGCGATCCGCCAACAAAGGCATGAAATCCCGGAATCTCTTCAAAAGGTGCACCCGGCTCCTGGGAATAGAGATCTATGGAGGATCTTCCATAGCTGATAAGATCATATTTTTTCTCCTGCATGTTTGCTTATATTTGTTTGCTTATACCATGGGAATCCTGGGATCGAGACCCTTCCACGAATCATATATCCATTTGTGTTCGGGATCGTCCGTATTGGCCAGCAGCTGATCACTTCCGGTAAGAAAATTGAGGTAATAGACGTTGTAGCCGTGTCCCGCCGCAACAGGATGGTATCCTTCGGGTACCAGTACAACATCATTATTCTTTGCAACCGCTATCTCATCCAGTGTACGGCTATCATTATAAACCTGCTGGATCGCAAATCCCCGGGGCTTATCGATTTTATAAAAATAGGTCTCCTGCAAACAGGCCTCTGTTACATGGCCATGCTCATCCATCTTCCTGGTATCGTGCTTATGAGGAGGAAATGATGACCAGTTTCCCGAAGGGGTATAGACCTCTACCGAAACAAGCCTGTGACAATCAAAACCGGGTTGAATGAGGCTATTGATCTGCCGGGTGGCATTGTCTCCTCCCCTGATCTCAATGGCAGCCTCGTCCGGGGTCTTGAATCGGGCCGGATGATCCTGATCGGTCTCGCACCATCCATAACCCAGGTCAAGCAGCTCACTCTCTGCGGTCAATTCATATGCTGTATTCCTGGGCAGATAGAGCGTATGGGCAATACCACTGAAAACATCACTCCTGCCATATTTCGTTTCCCAGCTCCCCCGGTCCGTCTTCACTCTATAGTTGCCTCCCAGCAGGATAATACCCAGTTCATTGTTCCCAGTATCTCCACTCCATTTTTCACCCTTCTTCATCAAACGCGCCTCAAAATTGAGGTACTCCCAACCTGCATCCTCTTTCAAAATGCGCTGGTAGATACTGCTTCCTGTAATGGATTTAACCAGCAAAGGATACTTTTTGTCTCTGTTTATCATGATATTAATTCTCTTGGTTTTTGCGTAGACCCTGCCAGGCAGAGCCTAAGTTAGGGATTTTTTTATTTCCCTGTTGGTGAAATCCGGTCAGAATGAGAAGCCCGGCTACGATCCTGAGAAGCCATGTAAATAGAAATTTCTAAATTGCTGAAAAATTAGCTTTTCATGGATAAAGAGTCACGAATCTGCATTATAGGCGGAGGGGCCATAGGAGGAGTGGTGGCCGGTATGCTCACATGCGAAGGTTATCAGATACAGCTGGTAGTCAAACACGCCAAATTCGCAGAAAAGATCAGCAGCAGAGGTATAGAGATCAAAGGCAAATGCCGGCACCTTTCAATTCCGGTCCCTTCAGTGGCAAGACCTAATGAATTATCAGGAACCTTTGACTACGTGTTGATCGCCACTAAAGCAGACGGACTGGTCGATGCCGCCAGGGAGATCCTCCCCTTCCTGGATGAAAAATCACGGGTAGTCTCTATGCAGAATGGGATCTGCGAAGAGATGCTGGCCCATGTGGTGGGTGAAGAGCGCACCATCGGGTGCGTAGTAGGATTTGGATGCACCATGCATGCCCCTGGAGAGGTGGAGATGACCTCAGGGGGTGAAATTATCATTGGTAACTGGAACAGGGAGCCGGACCAGAAACTTGAACAGCTGGCGGACATTCTCGAACATGTGGTTAAAACCAGGACCACCCATGAAATTCTCCCGGAACTCTATTCCAAACTGATCATCAATTCATGTATCACAACCCTTGGAGTTGTGAGTGGCCAGTACCTGGGAGAGATGCTGGTCAAACGAAAAGCACGGAACCTCTTTATTGAAGTGATCAGAGAGGCGGTGGAGGTGGCTGGTGCCATGGGCATTACAGTGCCGCCGGGTGCCGCCGGGAAACTGGACTACTACAGGTTCATGGCACCGGGCCCCCTCTCCGGATTGAAGAGGCACCTGACCATCCGGGTGATCGGGATGAAATACCGGAAGCTTAAGTCGTCCAGCCTACAGAGCCTGGAGCGTGGCCGGAAAACCGAGGTGGACATCTATAACGGTTATATCGCTGCAAAAGGGAGGGAACTGGGTGTCGCTACTCCCGTAAACGAACAGTTGACCCACATGGTCAAAGAGATTGAAAAGGGAACGCGGAAAATCGATCCCGGCAATTTCAACGAGATCAGCATTTAATTTTGGATCACCATGGCATACATCGTAGCAAAAAGTGTGATTATATTGATAACCTCACATGATAATTGGCATGAAAGTTGAAATGAAAGTGATTTAGTTTTACAAACATTACAAGTAGCCAAGGAGATTCACATATTAAACAATGATTAACGAGTACATGTCGCCTGGAATAGTTGAGATTATTACAGCATCATTTGCATCATTTCTAATTTGCATGTTATCGATTCCCATCATTATTGATATTGCTATAAAGAGGAAGCTTTTCGATCATCCAAACAGCAGAAGCAGTCATACCGACATCGTTCCGCGACTGGGTGGCGTTGGGATCATGTTCACCTTCATTGTTATATTTCTCCTCTTTGTCGACCTTCCAACTTTACATGGAGCACAATATATCATCATCTCACTGTTTATACTATTTATGCTTGGGATCAAAGATGATTTGTCTGATGTTCACTGGTTTAAAAAACTGATCGCTCAACTGATCGCAGTATGCGTTACAGTCACCCTGGGTGATATCTATTTTACAAACCTTCTTGGTTTCCTTGGAATTGGTCAACTTAACTATCCAGCGAGCCTTATTGTTACAGTATTTGCTTTTATACTGATCATCAATTCATATAATCTTATTGATGGTATAGATGGGTTGGCATCAGGAATGGGAATGCTGGCATTAGGAACGCTGGGGATTTGGTTTTTTATGAACGGTGAATTCAATTATGCATTGATGGCCCTGAGTTTTGCGGGAAGTTTAGCAGCCTTTTTTTATTTTAATGTATATGGAAAAAACAGAAAGCTGTTCATGGGCGATACGGGTGCCCTGATCTTAGGTTATGTAGTGACAGTTGTAGTTATTAAGTTCAATGAGATGAATATTGATCCCAATATACCTTACCGGATAAACTCCTCTGCTTCCATATCTGTGGCACTTCTGTTTGTTCCAATATATGATACCTTCCGGGTCTTTATACTTCGATTGGTAATGAAGCGTTCCCCATTTAAAGCAGACAGGATACATCTGCATCACTATTTAATTGAGATGGGAATAACCCACGCCAGAGCATCCACCATACTGATATTCACAAATATCTTAATTTCCATTATTGCATTTCTCTTAAGAGATATGGGAACACTGAATGTTCTGCTTATCATATTCACCATTGGAATTGGGCTGAACCTTGTACTTAA